>CAZMMO010000445.1:0-1838 GCA_964567365.1 uncultured Rhodanobacteraceae bacterium
AAGGCCTGGCTGACGGTGTCGTAGAGGTCGGCCTTGCGCAGTTCCTCGATGAAGATGGCGTCGGCGCGCGCCAGGATGTCCGCGTAGGCGGGCTTGACCTCGCCCAGGATGCGCACGCCCAGGCCGGGACCGGGAAACGGGTGGCGATAGACCATCTGTCGCGGCAGGCCCAACTCCACGCCGATGCGCCGCACCTCGTCCTTGAACAGCTCGCGCAGCGGTTCGACGAGCCGGAGCTTCATGTCCTCGGGCAGGCCGCCGACGTTGTGGTGGCTCTTGATGACGTGAGCCTTGCCGGTCGAGCTTCCGGCCGATTCGATGACGTCCGGGTAGATGGTTCCCTGCGCCAGCCAGCGGACGGGATCGCCCTGCCCGGCCATCAGTTTTTCCGACTCCTCGTCGAAGATCTCCACGAACAGGCGGCCGATGACCTTGCGCTTGGCCTCGGGGTCCGTGATGCCCTCGAGGGCCTGGAAATAACGCTCGGCCGCATCCACGCGAACGACCTTCACGCCCATGTGCTCGGCCATGGTGGCCATGACCTGGTCGCCTTCCTGGAAGCGCAGCAGGCCGGTGTCGACGAACACGCATACCAGGCGGTCGCCGATGGCCCGGTGCAGGAGGGCCGCCACGACCGAGGAATCGACGCCCCCGGACAGGCCCAGCAGGACGCGGTCATCGCCCACGGTTTCGCGGATGCGCCGGAGCTGGTCCTCGATGATGTGCTCGGCCGTCCACAGTTTTTCGCAGCCGCAGATGCCGGCGACGAAGCGCTCCAGGATCGCCCTGCCCTGCAGGGTATGGGTCACTTCGGGATGGAACTGCACGCCGTACCAGTGCTTTTCCTCGTTGGCCATGGCCGCCACCGGCACGCGCTCGGTGCGGGCGGTGACGACGAAACCGGGCGGCGCTTCCTCGACGTGGTCGCCGTGGCTCATCCAGACGTCCAGCGAGCCGGTGTTCTGGCCGGGCCCGGCAATGCCGTCGAACAAGGCGCTTGCGGTCACGACGTCGACCTCGGCGTGGCCGTATTCGTTGGCCGCGGCCGCGGTCGTGCGGCCGCCCAGCTGCGCGGCCAGCGTCTGCATGCCGTAACAGATGCCCAGGATGGGCACGCCGGCATCGAACACCGCCTGCGGGGCCCGCGGCGCGTCCGCCAGGGTGGTCGATTCCGGTCCACCGGACAACACGATGCCGCGGGCGCCGAAGGCGGCGATCTGGGTCGGGTCGTGATCCCAGGCCCAGATTTCGCAATAGACCCCCAACTCGCGGATGCGCCGCGCGATCAGTTGGGTGTATTGCGCGCCGAAGTCGAGGATGAGGATTTTGTCGGCGTGGAGGTCTGTGGGCATGGGAATTGGGAGTAGGGAATGGGGAATCGTAAAAAGCCGGTTTGCTGCGTGGCGTGTTCCACCGGGATGCGGGAAATTACGAGAGCGCGGGTTTTGCTTCTCCTATTCCCTACTCCCTATTCTCCATTCCCGACTGCCGGCTCAATCCAACCGATAATTCGGCGCTTCCTTGGTCACCTGCACATCATGCGGATGCGCTTCGCGCAATCCGGCGCCGGTGACCTTCACGAACACGGCCTGCTTGCGCATGGCCTCGATGTCGGCGCAGCCGCAATACCCCATCGACGCGCGCAGGCCGCCCATCATCTGGTGCACGATGTTGCGCAACGGACCGCGGTACGGTACGCGGCCCTCGATGCCTTCGGGGACCAGCTTGTCGGGGTCGATGTCGTCCTGGAAGTAGCGGTCGCTGGAACCCTGCTGCATGGCACCCAGCGAGCCCATGCCGCGGTAGCTCTTGAACGAGCGGCCCTGGAACAGTTCCAC
>CAZMMO010000446.1:0-1834 GCA_964567365.1 uncultured Rhodanobacteraceae bacterium
TCGATGACCGCGCGGTTGCCGTCGCGCTGGCCGTAGATGCTGGCCAGCGCCAGCACCGGCGATACACCGTGGTAGCGAGTGAGCACGTCGCGCAGGAAATGCTCCGCGCGGTCCATCTGCCCGGACTTGGCGTAACTGTCCAGCAGCAACGGCAGGATCTCGGGAACGTAGGCCACCTCGCAGCCGATGGCGTGCTCGAAGGTGTCCACCGCCTCGGCGTGATGCCCCTCCTCGGCCTGCATTTGCCCCATGATCATGTAGGCGCGCACGCACTCGTTCTTGCTGGCGAAGGCCTTGTCCAGGTAGTCGTAGGCCTCCTGCCTGGCGCCGTGCTGGCTCGATTGTTCGGCCAGCTCGCAGTAGAAATGCGCGATGGGATGGGCCTGCGACTCGCCGGTCATGGCTTCCAGCCGGCGCGCATGTTCGATGGCCTCGTGCCAGTCCCGCTCGTGCTGGTAGATGGCGATCAGATGTCGCAGCGCCGAAGGCGCATGCGCATTCATGGCCACCAGGTCGGCGAACAGGGTCTCGGCGCGGTCGAGCAGGCCGGCGCGCATGTAGTCTTCGCCCAGCTCCAGCAGGGCGACGGTTTTCATGTCGTCTTCCAGGTGCGGACGCGACACCAGGTGCTGGTGCACGCGGATGGCGCGGTCCACCTCGCCGCGGCGCCGGAACAGGTTGCCCAGGGCCAGGTGCGTCTCGATCGTGTCGTGATTGTATTCGGCCAGGCGCAGGAACACTTCGATGGCCTTGTCCTGCTGCTCGTTCAACAGGTAGTTCAGGCCGCGGAAATAATCGGACGACAAGGCATTGACGCGGGCGCCCGAGGTTCGCGCGCTGGCGCGCCGGGCCACCAGCCAACCGCTCAGGAAGGCCAGCGGCAGCAGCAGGAACAGAAGATACAGGGGGTTCATGGACGGCCCGTGGAAACCGGCGTCTTCCGCTCCGTCGCCGGCTCGCCCGTGATGCGCCGGCGCTTGCGCCGCCCCACGCCCGAGCCCAGCCAGGCCACGATGCCTCCCAGAAGCCAGCCCACCACCAGCGCGGCCAGCACGGCGGCTCCCTTGGGCAGGTGGACCTGGGCAAAGCCGAGGTCGTAGCCGACCATGGCCGCGTTGAGCGCACCGAACGCGATGCCGGCCAGGACGAACAACAGGACAATCAGGACAAGAATGAAAAGGCGCATATGCGGACTTTACCCGATGGCGCCGGTGTGCGGCACTGCCCGGATCGCGCGGTCACGGCCGTCCGGTCAGTCGCCGTTGACGCGCTCGCGCAGTTCCTTGCCCGGCTTGAAGTGCGGCACGTGCTTGCCCGGCAGCGCCACGGCATGGCCGCTCTTGGGATTGCGCCCCATGCGCGGCGGGCGATAGTGCAACGAGAAGCTGCCAAAACCACGCACCTCGATGCGGTCCCCCTGCGACAGCGACTGGCTCATCTGTTCGAGCACGTTCTTGACCGCCATTTCGACGTCGCTGAAGGCCAGATGGTGCTGGCGCCGTGCCAGCGCCTCGATTAGCTCGGACTTCGTCATGATCCCCACTTCCCGCGCAGTCGACGCGGACCGTACCGTACACCCTTGACGCCGCATCCGCATGGTTCGCCGTCACGGTTCGCCCCGGTTCTGCCGGATCGAACCCGTCGAGACATCGGCATGCCGATGCAAACCGGCGGCTGCGGAACCCGGGCCCCGCAGCCGCCGGTCTTCTCACTCGGACTTGTTCATCTGCTCCTTCAACAGCGCACCCAGCTTGGTGGTGCCGGTATGCGCCGCGTGCAGATCGGCCATGGCCTCCTGCACATCGGCCTCGTCCTTGGCGCGGATCGACAGCGA
>CAZMMO010000447.1:0-1832 GCA_964567365.1 uncultured Rhodanobacteraceae bacterium
CCTGCTCGCGGGCGCGCTGCAGTTCCATGTCGCAGGCAAAGCGGAGCGTGGCCGCGCGCAGGGCCTCGGGTACCAGCGAGCGCGCATCCCACGGGCGGCGGCTGCCGGCAAGCAGGGCTCCCAGCACGTTCCGGCGCTCGTCCATCAGCGGAAATCCGGCAAACGCGGAAAAATGCATCGCCGCGACAAAGGCATCCGAACCGGCCAGTTGTCCGGCATCGCTTGAATGCATCAGGGTCTCGCCGTCGAGCACCCGTTTCAGCCCGGGCTGCCGCAATACATCCGGGGCGGTCTCGTCCATGGCCGGCGGCTCGCGAAACTCCTGTGCCCACGCCACCAGCTCGCCGCCGCTTTCCGGCAGTGCCGCATAGATGCCGAGGAAATCCAGCGGCAGGGCCGACATCATCAGGCGCGCCGCCTCGCGAACGCCGACATCCCCGCTGCCGGTCAGCTGCAGGCGCGCCAGCAGGTTGAGCAGGGTGCGGGTACGGGCGACCTGGGTGTGGGGCTGCAACACCGTCACGTGTTGCGCCCGACCGTGGCGCCAGACCAGGTTCGTGGTGGCATGCATCAGGTCGCTGCCGCCGTCGGCCCGCGGCCGGTGGACCATGCGCTCGAGGCCGCCGTCACGTTCGATGCTGCGGCGCAGTTCCTCCAGGGCGAACCCCTCCTCGCCGAGCAACCGCGTGACCCGGCGCCCGTCCATGGCGTCGGCGAACAGGCCGGTATGCCGCATGAAGGCCGGATTGACCTCGATCACGCTGCCGTCCGCGGCGTCGGAAACGATCCACTCGCGGTCATCCTGATCGAAGGCAAAACGATAATCGTCGCCCTCGGCATACGCGTCATTTTCGGCATCGGCCGGCGCCGCGGGCCGGCTCAGGGCCTCGTCGACGCGGGACAGGACCTCGACGGCATCCACCGGCATGTCCACCCAGCCGGCGTCCACCCCCGGGGGCGTATGGTCGCGGTTCCACACCCGCTGCTGCGCGTCGGACGCCAGCAATCCGATCACCGGCGTGTGGCGATATTCGCTCATGCCGCGCAACTGTGCGCAAAAAGCCGCCGAGTCGCGCGCCTGACCGGAAAATTCCAGCAGCACCAGGTCCAACGGCGGACTTTGCGACAACAGGGTGCGCGCCTGGACGACGTCGCGCGCCGTGTACAGCGGGGAAAACCCCTGCCCGTCCAGTACGTCGAACAGCGCGCGGCGGTCCGTGCGTCGGGTGGCGACCAGCAGGATGGAGGCATTGCCGGAGGCGGGGAATGCGGCCACGTCACGCCACCCAACGGCCGTCGCGCAGATGCAGGCGCGTCGGCGCAACCGGATAGTGCGGCAACACCGTCGCGATCCCGTCCAGCGACTGTCCCAGGCCGGGGCCGTCGCTGAACAGCACCACGCGCCGGACAAAAGGCGTCTCAGCGCGGGAAATCCGTTGCAACAGCGACAGATGCGACGGTTTCAACGGCATTTCGAGCCCGGCCATCAGGTACACCCCGAAACACACGCTCCGGAGCACGTAGCGCAAGGTGTCGCCGGCGCGCAGGCAGCCGGGAATCCGGACGCCGTCCTCGCGCAGGCTGCACAGGCCGGCATCCTCCTTCCACAGGTAGACCGCCTGCCCGCTGTGCAGCACCCGCTGGCGTATCTGCCGCACCAGGACCTCCGGCTGGCCGGTCTCGAGCACCAGCACCGGCGTCCGCGCCTCGAGGATGCGGTCGAGAATGTGGTTGCCAGCCTGGGCTGGGCGGATTTCCGGGGCCATGGGTTCAAGAAGCATGCACCAAGTCAACGCTACGCTGACACCAACCCCGGCCCGGAACCGCGACGG
>CAZMMO010000448.1:0-1832 GCA_964567365.1 uncultured Rhodanobacteraceae bacterium
CCTGCTCGCGGGCGCGCTGCAGTTCCATGTCGCAGGCAAAGCGGAGCGTGGCCGCACGCAGGGCCTCGGGAGCCAGCGAGCGCGAATCCCAGGGGCGGCGGCTGCCGGCAAGCAAGGCCCCCAGCACGTTCCGGCGTTCGTCCATCAGCGGGAATCCGGCAAAGGCGGAAAAGCGCATCGCCGCGACGAAGTCATCCGAGCCGCCCAGGTGCCCGGCGTCGCTCGAATGCATCAGGGTTTCGCCATCGAGCACCCGTTTCAGCGCGGGTTGCCGCAACACGTCGGGGATGGTCTCGTCCATGGCCGACGGCTCGCGGAATTCCTGTGCCCATGCCACCAGCTCGCCACCGCTTTCCGGCAGCGCCGCATAGACACCGAGAAAATCGAGCGGCAGCGCGGACATCATCAGCCGGGCCGCCTCGCGGACGCCAACGTCCCCGCTGCCGCTCATCTGCAGGCGCGCCAGCAAGTTGAGCAGGGAGCGCGCCCGGGCGACCTGGGTATGCGGTTGCAGGACCGTCACATGCTGGGCCCGACCATGGCGCCAGACCAGGTTCGTGGTGGCACGCATCAGGTCGCTGCCGCCATCGGCCCGCGGCCGGTGGACCATGCGCTCGAGGCCGCCGTCACGCTCGATGCTGCGGCGCAATTCCTCCAGGGCGAACCCGTCCTCGCCCAGCAGCCGCGTGACCAGACACCCGTCCATGGCATCGGCAAACAGGCCGGTGTGCTGCATGAAGGCCGGGTTGACCTCGATCACGCTGCCGTCCGTGGCATCAGAGACGATCCACTCGCGGTCATCCTGGTCGAAGGCAAAACGATAGTCGTCGCCTCCCGCCGGAACATCGTCCTCGGCATCAGCCGGCGCCGCGGGTCGGCTCAGGGCTTCGTCGACGCGGGACAGGACCTCGACGGCATCCACCGGCAGTTCCACCCAGCCGGCGTCCACCCCCGGGGGCGTGTGCTGGCGATCCCATTCCCGCTGTTGCGTATCCGGCGCCAGCAACCCGATGACGGGCGTATGGCGGTATTCGCCCATGCCACGCAATTGCACGCAGAACGCCGCCGCCTCGCGCGCCGGGCCGGAAAATTCAAGCAACACCAGGTCCAGCGGCGGACCCTGCGAAAGCAGGGTGCGCGCCTGGACCACGTCGCGCGCCGTGTACAGCGGCGAAAATCCCTGCCCGTCCAGCACGTCGAACAGCGCCCGGCGATCCTCGCGCCGGGTGGCGACCAGCAGGATGGAAGCATTCCCGGTGGCGGAGGCTGCGGTCACGTCACGCCACCCAACGGCCGTCGCGCAGATGCAGGCGCGTCGGCGCAACCGGATAATGCGGCAAGACCGTCGCGATCCCCTCCAGCGACCGCCCCAGCCCGGGACCATCGCTGAACAGCACCACGCGCCGGACAAAAGGCGTCTGGGCGCGGGCGATCCGCTGCAGCAGGGACCGATGCGAGGATTTCAACGGCGCTTCGAGCCCGGCCATCAGGTACACCCCGAAGCACACACTGCGCAGCACATAACGCAGGGTGTCGCCGGCACGCAGGCAACCGGGAATCCGGATCCCGTCCTCGCGCAGGCTGCACAGGCCGGAATCCTCCTTCCACAGATATACCGCCTGCCCGCTGTGCAGCACCCGCTGGCTTATCTGCCGCACCAGGACTTCCGGCTGACCGGTCTCGAGCACCAGTACCGGCGTCCGCGCCTCGAGGATGCGGTCGAGAATGTGGTTGCCAGTCTGGGCTGGGCGGATTTCCGGGGCCATGGGTTCAAGATGCATGCACCAAGTCAACGCTACGCTGACACCAACCCCGGCCCGGAACCGCGACGG
>CAZMMO010000449.1:0-1830 GCA_964567365.1 uncultured Rhodanobacteraceae bacterium
CGCGCCAGCGCGGAATGCGCGGGAAGCGCTTGCCGTCGGCCAGCGGATACTGGCGATCGCGTCGCGTGGTCGCGTCGTTCCAGGCCAGGCTGGCGGTCAGGTCGACGCCAGGGAGGATGTCGTGCAGATGCGCGACGCCCTCGATGCCACGCATGCGCACGGCGTCGATGTTCTGCACGTTCTTGACCGGAACGGGCAGGGTGATGTCGGTCTGCGAGTACAGCGTGTCGGCAAAGCGGTCCTGGTAGAGGGTGACGCGCCAGCGGCCGCGCGCGAGATCGTGGATGAGGTTCAGCTCGGTGGACTCGTCGCGCTCGGGCGCGAGATCCGGATTGTTGTGGACGATGACGTGGTGGGCCAGCGAGCCCTGGAACATTTCTTCCACAGTGGGGTAACGCACGGCCTTGCCGTAGGACAGGCGTAGTTTCCAGGCCGGGGCGAAGCGCCATTCGAGGCTGGCCTTGGGTGACAGGTCGCTGCGCTGGCGGTCCGGATAGCTCACGCGGGCCGTCGCATCGGCAAGCAGGCCGCGATACGCGCGCCACTGTTCCCAGCGCAGGCCCAGGGTCAGCGTCCACGCGGAAGCGAGGTCCCACACGTCCTGCACGTAGGCGGCGCGGGTTTGCGTGTCGCCGCCAAAGGCCTTGGTGCGCAACCCGGTTTCCTCGTCGCCCTGCCAGTCGTCGGTGGCGTATACGCGCGAGTCGAGCCGGTAGCGGTCCAGGTGCAGGCCGGCGTACAGCGTGTGCTCGTCGCCCAGCGGCCCGGAGGTGCGCAGGTCGGCGGTGCTCCAGCCCGAACCGCCCATGTCGGCCAGTGTGCCGGCGTTGCCTTGCGGAGCCGCGGCGTCGTGTTCGAGGTCGTGCTGGAAGGCGTAATGGCTGGCAATGAATTTCCAGTGCCAGTCGTGGCCGAAAGGGCCGTCCAGTTGCAGGCCGTACAGCACGTGGGTCTGGTCGGACGCGGCCGGCGCCAGGCCACTGTCCGGCAGTGTCCAGACCTGGCCGTCGGCAAGGATCGTCCCGGTGGCGACCGCTCGGCCGGTGGCATCGCGGAGAAAACCGTGCGTGTGCGTGGCGGTACGGTTGTGCCACACACCAAGCGTGAAACGTGCGTGCAGATACGTGCCGATGTCCACGCCGGCCTGCACGGTGGCCTGCGTCTGTCGCGTGTGCTGCAGGTCGCCGGCGCCGTAGACCAGGCGCGGCTGGCCGTCGGGGTTGCGGTCGAGCGTGGCGCCGCGGACGGCCGTCGCCGCGGAGGCATCGCCGCCGGCCTTGGCGATGGCGTATTGCATCGGTTGGCTGTGGTTGTCGAGCCGGTCGAACGAGAGCAGCCAGCGCCAGTTTCCGTCGTGGCCGCCCAGGTGTGCCTCCACGCGATGGCCGTCGTAATGATCGCTGGCGCCGTAGTCGTCATGGTAGTCCTGTGAGAAGAACTGCGTTTCGGCGCCGGCCACGAAATGGTCCGGCAGCCGGGTGTGGATCAGCACCGTGTTGCCGATCGAGTTGCCCGGATACAGCGCCGAGTAGGGGCCGTACAGCACTTCGATGGAATCGATCGACTGCGGCGCCACCATGCCCCAGCGCGGGCCGCCGTTCCAGCCGTTGGTCATGAAGTTGGACAGCAGCAGGCCGTCGGCGTACACGAGACTGCGCGCGCTCTCCAGGGTGCCCGCGTTGCGCCCGCTGACGATGGCGTTGGTGTCGCCGATGTAACGTTGGCGTACCTGCAGGTTGGGAAAATAGCGCAGGGCGGCGGCACTGTCGGCGAGGTTCTGCCGGGCCAGTTGCCTGCGCGTCCTGGTCGTGCTGGTGCCGGTGGTCGGCA
>CAZMMO010000450.1:0-1822 GCA_964567365.1 uncultured Rhodanobacteraceae bacterium
TAGGCGATCTTCTTGACCATGCCGTGCGGCAGGCCGGTGTTGCCGAGGGGATAAAGCTTGCCCTCGACCTTGATGTTGACCGGGGCGCCCGTCGTCAGAAACATGTCCGACGCCCCCTTGTCGACCATCAGTTTGAGAAAGTAACCGATGTCCATGGGCACCTGTGGTGAAATAAACTGTGATGGTAGATTGTCGATGATTTCCGATGGGACGAATGTCGCAAAGGTCACGCTTTTATGTCTCTGACGCCCGTTTTGCCTGCTCGAATGCCTCCCCGCGCGAGGCTGTTTGCCGCCGTTTCGGCCCTGTTGCTGCTGGCTGCCTGCGCCAGCGTGCCGCCGCCCACGGACCTGATGGCCCGGGCACAGCAGCAACTGGACATTGCGCAAAAGGCGCAGGCATCCGACTACGCGCCGGTGGATCTGGGCTTTGCCAAGCAGCGCTTCCAGTCGGCCCAGGCGGCCATGAGCGCCAAGAAATATTCCCTGGCGCAGGATCTGGCCCAGGAATCGCTGGCCGACGGACGGCTGGCGCAGATCCGCGCCGAACTGGCCGTGCTGCGCAAGAAGATCCGCCAGCAGAGTGCACAGAACGCACGCTTGCGGGCGCAATTCCAGAACGGCGGCGCTCCCGCGTCCGGCTCGTCGACGGGCCTGGGACCGGACAACGGCGGGCTTCCCGCTCAGGTGACCTTGCCGTCGGCGACGCTGCCGGCGCCCGCGGACAGCGCGGCTCCCGCTCCGGCACCGGCCCGGCCGTCATCGGCAGGAGGCAGCCAGTGAAAGCGCTCATGAAAATCGCGTGTGCGACCCTGCTGGCCGGCTTTGCCGTCAACGTGGCGGTGGCCAAGAAGGTGGACCTGGACTACCAGCGCCTGAGCCAGAGCCTGGACAAGCTGCAGTCGAACCCGACACTGGCGCAGTACGCCCGCGCCGAGCAGGCCCTGGCGCGCCAGGCCGTGCAAAACCTGCATGAGGCCAGCAGCAAGCGCCGCGCCTATGCGCTGTACATGGCCGAACGGCGCGTGGATCTGGCCAAGGCCGCGGCCCATCTGGCCGAGGCGCGGAACAAGCTGGTGCAGTTGCAGCGCGAGCACGACCAGATCCTGCTTGAGGCCAGCCGCCGCGACGCCGCGGCCACGCAGCGCGAACTGGAGCGTGAACGCCTGCAGAACCAGTTGGCGGCGGAGCAGGCCGAGCGCCTGCAGGCCCAGGGTGAAGCCTATTCGCAGGCCGCGCAGAAAGCCCAGGCCGAGGCTGCCCAGGCCCACAAGCTGGCGCAGTCGCAGGCGCGCGCGGCGGCCCTGGCCCGGCACGAGGCCAGCCTGGCGGAGAGCGCGGTCAAGATGATGCGCGAGCAACTGGACCATCTGCAGGCCCACCAGGGCGCCGAAGGTATGCAAATGACCCTGGGCGGCGTGGCCTTTGCCGTGGGCAGCACCTCGCTGCGTCCCGAGGCCAAGGCCCACCTGGGCAAGCTGGTGCAGTTCGTGCAGTCGCAGCCGGACAAGCACGTCCGCATCGAGGGCTACACCGACTCCAGCGGCAACGCCGCGGTCAACCAGGCCATCTCGCTGCGGCGCGCGCAGTCGGTGCGCGATGCCCTGGTGGAAAAGGGCGTGGCGGCCTCGCGCATCACCGCCGTCGGCATGGGCGAGACCCATCCGGTAGCCAGCAACGACACGGCCACCGGCCGCGCCAAGAACCGCCGCGTCGTGGTGATCCTGCAGGACCAGTAGGAGCGCACCCGGGCGCGACGGCCTCAGCGCATGAACAAGCTTTGAGGCCGTCGCGCCCGGGTGCGCTCCTACAAAAAATCCGGA
>CAZMMO010000451.1:0-1816 GCA_964567365.1 uncultured Rhodanobacteraceae bacterium
CATGGGCGTCGTGATCGTGGGCGCCGGGCACGCAGCGGGCCAGGTGGTGAGTTCGTTGCGCCGGCTGGGCTGGGAAGGTGATATCACCCTGATCGGTGAAGAAGCGTATCTGCCGTATCAACGGCCGTTTCTGTCCAAGCAGCTGCTCGCCGGGACCATCGACGAGGCCCGGGTGTTCCTGAACGAAGGGGCGCCCTTTTACGCCCACGCTCGCGTCGAGGTATTGCTCGGCACACCCGTGCTGAGCATCGATCGAGCGACACGGACAGTGCAGGTGCCGGAAGATCGATGGATCGAGTACGAGCACCTGGTGCTTGCCACGGGTGCGAGGGTACGTCGGCTCGCACTGCCGGGTTCGGATCTTGGCCGCATTCATTATCTGCGCGACCTGGATGACGCGCGTCAGATTCGCAGGCGATTGCGCCCCGGCGCGCGGCTGGTCGTGGTGGGCGGGGGCTACATCGGGCTTGAGGTGGCTGCGGTCGCTGCCGATGCGGGTTTACGGGTCACGGTTATCGAGGCGGCCGACCGCGTGATGAATCGCGTGGTGGGTCCGGAGGTCTCCAGGTTCTACGAAGCATTGCATCGGCGTCATGAAGTGGATATCCGGACCGCGACCGCGGTTACCGGATTCGATGGTGATGGTATGGTGAGGAGCGTACTGACCGACGCCGGGGCCGTGCCTTGTGATCTGGTCGTGGTCGGAGTCGGCGTCGTGGCGGAGACCGCGCTTGCCGAGGCTGCCGGTCTGGCGGTGGACGACGGCATCGTGGTTGATGCGTATGCGTGTACCACCGATCCCGACATCTTTGCCGTCGGCGACTGTACCAATCATCCCTGTGGCCCCTACGCCGGGCGCCGGGTTCGCCTGGAGTGCGTGCAGAACGCAGTGGATCAGGCGGCCGCCGCCGCGCGCAGCATCTGTGGCACTCCCTTGCCCCATGACGCAGTGCCCTGGTTCTGGTCCGATCAGTATGACGTACGGCTGCAGATCAGCGGTCTTTCACAGGGCCACGATGAGACCGTATTACGCGGCGATCCCGCCACCGGAGAGTTCTCGGTTCTTTATCTCCGCGATGATGTCGTGGTCGCCGTCGATGCGGTGAATTGTCCCCATGACTACATGCTGGGCAAGCGCCTGATCGCCGCTCGATCCCCGTCCGCGCAGGTTCGGATCGCGGACTGCGGAGTGAGAAGCGCGAGCCAGGCGGCCGAATCTCCCGCGGAGCGGATGGCGCGGTCCATGGAACCGGAATACGCTGGAATGCCGATTTCTGAATCAGCGGCCACGGCAACGACGGCTTGTGCCGGTGGCATCCATACCGGCATCGACCGGTCGGCCGAACCGACGGTTACGTATCGACAACCGGATGGTTCCGAGGTGACCGTTGCAGCCCGCGTCGGCCAGAGCGTGAAGGATGTCGCTGTCAGCCATCTGGTTCCGGGCATACTCGCCGAATGTGGCGGCGTCTGCGCCTGCGCCACCTGCCATGTGTACGTCGATGACGCCTGGAGATCGGTCGTTGGCGGCCCCGACGAGATCGAGGCGGAGATGCTTGCATTCACGGCCAGCGAAGCCCGCGGCAACAGCCGGCTCGCCTGTCAGATCAAGATTCGCGAGTCGCTCGATGGCCTGATCGTGCAGGTTCCCGAGCAGCAGTAATTTCGAACATGAGCATCCATGCAAGCTTGATGAGCAACCATCCACATTGCCCAACGTCGCTGCGGAGGAGTCACTGACATGGTATTACCGACTCGCATCAAGTATCTGATAGTTGGCGCCGGGGTCCACGGATTGAGCACGGCCTATCATCTG
>CAZMMO010000452.1:0-1785 GCA_964567365.1 uncultured Rhodanobacteraceae bacterium
ACAGCCTCGAGGCTCATGGAACGCTGATGCCGTCGCGCCCGGGTGCGCTCCTACACCATGGCCGCTACGCGTGCAGGGCGGATATTGCCCGTCCTACTTTGGAGTGTAGGTCACGAATGCGCCCTGCAGATCGCCGTTTTCCTCGTAAAGCTGCATGCCGGAGAAGCGGTAGCCGCGTGCAGCGTACTCGGCATGCGACTTGCTCAACTTGCGCGCGAAGCTGTCCTTGCGGAAACCGAAGGTCGCATCAACGAACACTGTGACGGACTGGCCGGCAGGCGCACGGTCGGCCGCATGTGCCACGCCGACCTGGGCCACACCGACCCCCACGCAACCGCCGGCCAGGCCGGCCACCAGCACCACGGCCAGAGGGAGGGAACGCTTTTTCATCTTCATCGGGTTGGCTCCGTTCGCGGAAAGCACCATTGTCACCCAAACGCAGCCGCTACAATGAAGGCCGGTTCCGCATCCACCACCATGACCGATTCTTTCGTCCCCACCCTGGCCGACCGCATCGACGCCCTGCTGCCGCAGACACAATGCGAGCAATGCGGCTACCACGGCTGCCGGCCCTACGCCGAGGCCATCGCCGCGGGCGAGGCGGACATCAACCGCTGCCCACCCGGCGGCCAGGAAGGCATACGCAAGCTGGCCGCCCTGCTTGGACGGGCGGAAAAGCCGCTCGACCCCAACTGCGGCAACGAGCACCCGCGCATGCTGGCGCGCATCGTCGAGGCCGACTGCATCGGTTGCACCAAATGCATCCAGGCCTGCCCCGTGGACGCCATCGTCGGTGCCGGCCAGCGCATGCACACGGTCATCGACGACCGCTGCACCGGTTGCGAGCTGTGCGTGGCGGCCTGCCCGGTGGACTGCATCGTGCTCGACCCGATGCCCGCCGCACAGATCGACCCGTCCCATGCCGACGCCGCACGTCGGAACTTCCGTCAACGCGAAGCCCGACTGGCGCGCGACCGGGCCGAACGGGCGGCGCAACTGGCCGCACGCAAGGCCGCCATGCATGCGCCCGGGCCGGACCCGGCCGTCGTCCGCGCGCCCCTGAGCCGCAATGCGGTACAGGCCGCCATCGAACGCGCCCGCGCCCGGCGCGCTGCACGCAAGAGCAATACCCCATGAAAAAAGCCGATGTCGTGGAAATGTTCACGCGCCTGCGCGAGTTCAATCCGCACCCGACCACCGAGCTGAAATACGACACCCCCTTCCAGTTGCTCGTCGCGGTGATCCTGTCGGCCCAGGCCACCGACGTGGGCGTCAACAAGGCCACGCGCAAACTGTTCCCCGTCGCCGGTACGGCCCGGGCCATCCTCGACCTGGGCGAAGACGGGCTCAAGCGCTACATCAACACCATCGGCCTGTACAACGGCAAGGCGAAGAACGTCATCGCCACCTGCCGCATCCTGGTCGAGCAATACGACGGCCAGGTGCCGCGCTCGCGCGAAGCGCTGGAAGCCCTGCCCGGGGTCGGCCGCAAGACCGCCAACGTGGTGCTCAATACTGCCTTTGGCGAGCCCACCATCGCAGTCGACACGCACATCTTCCGCGTCGCCAACCGCACCGGGCTGGCGCCCGGCAAGACCGTGCGCGCCGTCGAGGACAAGCTGCTCAAGGTGGTGCCGGACGAATTCCGCAAGGACGCCCATCACTGGCTCATCCTGCACGGCCGCTACGTGTGCACCGCGCGCAAGCCGCATTGCCCGGATTGCATCATTGCCGATTTGTGTCGGTATGTGGGGAAGACGAGGGGCTAGGGGCGAGGGGCGAGGG
>CAZMMO010000453.1:0-1784 GCA_964567365.1 uncultured Rhodanobacteraceae bacterium
GGTACATCATCGGCTGCGTGGCCGCCGGCTCGTCGGCCTCGTTGTGGCCGTTGCGGCGGTAGCAGACCAGGTCGATCACCACGTCCTTCTTGAACTGGCGGCGGAACTCGAAGGCCAGCCGGGTGACCTGCACCACGGCTTCCGGATCGTCGCCGTTGACATGGAAGATGGGCGCGTTGATGAACTTGGCCACGTCCGAGGCGTACAGCGTCGAGCGCGTGTCGTGCGGGTCGGAGGTGGTGAAGCCGAGCTGGTTGTTGACGATGATGTGGATGGTGCCGCCGACGCCGAAGCCGCGTGTCTGCGACATCTGCAGGGTTTCCATGACCACGCCCTGGCCGGCGAAGGCGGAGTCGCCATGGATCATGACCGGCAGCACCTCGCCCTGCACCTGGTCGTGGCGGCGGGTCTGGCGCGCGCGCACGGAGCCGACCACGACCGGGTCGACGATCTCCAGGTGCGACGGGTTGAAGGCCATCGCCAGGTGCATGTTGTTGCCGCCGGGGGTGGTGACGTCGGCGGAAAAGCCCAGGTGGTACTTGACGTCGCCACTGTAGTCGGGGTCGTCCGGATGGTGGTACTTGCCCTCGAACTCGTCGAACAGTTCCAGCGGCGGCTTGCCGAGGATGTTGACCAGCATGTTCAGGCGTCCGCGATGGGCCATGCCGATGACCATTTCGCCCACGCTGTCCTCGCCGCCGGCGCGGATCATGGTGTCGATCATCGGAATCAGGCTGTCGCCGCCCTCCAGCGAGAAGCGCTTCTGGCCCACGTACTTGGTGTGCAGGTAGCGTTCCAGGCCGTCGGCGGCGGTCAGGCGTTCGAGCACGCGCAGTTGTTCGTCGCGGCTCAGGCCGGCGTTGCCGGCGGCCTTTTCCAGGCGCGAGTACACCCAGCGCCGCTGTTCGTGGTCGCTGATGTGCATGAACTCGGCGCCGATGGTGCGCGTGTAGGTGTTCTTCAGGTGCTGCCACAGGTCGCGCAGCTGCATGCGCCCGGCGCCGCCGCCGCAGTAGGTGCCGGTGTCGAATTCGGTGTCGAGGTCGGCTTCGCTCAGGCTGTGGAAGGCCAGGCCGAGGTCCGGCGGATTGCGCTTGGCCACCAGGTCCAGCGGATCCAGGTCGGCATCCAGATGGCCGCGCGAGCGGTAGGCCGTCAGCAGGCGCAGCACGCCGGCCTGCTTGCGCGCGTGCTCGTCGCTCACGGGTGCGCCGATGCCGTCGAGATGGCGGTCGCGCCGTTGCTGGGCGGCCTCGATGCGGGCGACGATCAGCGAGTGGGGGATGTCGCCTGCGCCGCGGTTGGGCAGGCCGTCGAAATAGCGCTGCCAGTCGTCGGGAACCGAGGAGGGATTGTCGAGCCAGGCTTCGTAGAGTTGTTCGACATAGTCGCCATTGCTGCCGAGTTGGGAGGACTCGGAGAACTCGCGGATCAGGTTTGCGCTCACGTCACCACCGCACACACGAAAGAGCGCGCATACGCGCGCCGGGGACAGTTGTCGGATGCCTGTGCCCGGCCAAGGGCCGGCTGCCATCCTGAAGCGCAGTGATTATAGCCCTTCCGGAGCGGTTCGGACAGGGATTTAACAAATGGAAATGCGTCGGGGTCAGCCCCGGTTCGGTTATCCCCGTCCGTTTCACATGCCGCTCGATCATCCCCGGTGTGCGGGGGCTGGCTCCTGCAACCATCGTGTGGAAAGAAGCAGGTAGGGCGGGCATTGCCCGCCAATGCAAACCCCGACGGCGGGCAGTGCCCGCCCTACTCGTTGCACGTCAAGTTCAGCG
>CAZMMO010000454.1:0-1784 GCA_964567365.1 uncultured Rhodanobacteraceae bacterium
CCTGAGGTATCGAAGGGGGGGCGTCAGCCTCAAGCTCCACGCGCCGTTCATGCTTCGATACCTCAGCACCGACGGAACTTCGATACGCGCAGCGTACCCCGTGCTGAGCCCGTCGAAGCATCACCACGAACGGAAATAGATCTTGGCTGGAACGGGAAAAGGCGGTTTTTCGAGGCTCCCTGTACGAACGAGCCTCGGCCTGCAAGCCGGCGCCCTCGCTACTCGTCCCTCGCCACTCCTCACTCCCGTACCCACACCTGCGTGCGCCCGAACAGCGAAATCCCGATGTAGCCGCGTACCTTGAGCTTGCGGCCGTGGTCGGTCAGTTGCGCGGTGACCTTGTAGGTCTTGCCGCTGGATGGATCCAGTACGTGACCGCCGGTCCACTTGTCGCCGTCCTGGTGCAGCCCCCACAGGATGACCATGCCCTCGATGGGCTGGTTGTGGCGCTTGCCGCTGCACTGGGTGCAGATGGGCGGGTTGCCGTCGCGGGCGATCTGTTCGGGCGACATGTTCATAACCTTGACCACGCTGCCGCGCAGTTCGCCGTCGGCGGCGGTAATCCTGATGAGGGAGGTGACCTTGCCGGTATTGTCGTCCACCTGCTTCCAGGTGCCGACCGGACTGTCGCTGGCGGCCAGCGCGGGCAGGGCCAGCAGCGAAAGGCACAACAGGCAGACGAGGCGCGTGATGTTTCGCATGATCCGACTCCGTGCATCGGGCATGGGGGCAGCCTGATACGGCGGCAGGGCCGGGTCAAGCCGGGTCACGGCGCAATCGGCCCGGGCGTTCAGCGGGTGTGTCCGGCCTGTATGGACCGCGGCCACAGGCCTACTTCGGCTTGGGGCCGCGCATCGGTACCGGGTGTCCGTACAGCGAGGCCGGGTCGCGCGAAAGATGCTTCTTTTCCAGTGCGTCCAGGTACGATTGCCAGTTCTTTTCCTGGTGGACGCCGAGGTCGTACAGGGTTTCCCACGAGTAGATGCCGCTGGCGTGGCCGTCGGTGAATTTCAGCAGTACGGCGTAATTGCCCACCGGCTCGATCTCGAGGATGTTGACCCCGGCCTTGCCGGCAAGCAGCACCTGCTGGCCGGGGCCGTGGCCCTGTACCTCGGCGGAAGGGGAATACACGCGCAGGTACTCGGCCGGCATGGTGAACGACTCGCCGGTCTCGAACGTGACCTGAAGCGTGCGCGATTTCTTGTGCAGCTCGATTTCGGTGGGTTTCGGGGTCGACATGGGGGCAGGGTACGTGTGGAGGGAAGGCGGGGCATTGATGCAGGTCAGCGGGAAACCGGCATGCGCCACGGCGCGGGACGATTTTGCCATGGCCGGCCGGATTCCGTCGGGCGGCGGCCCTGATCCGGGTCAGGGCCGGGAGTCCTGCATGCGCCATAATGTACGTTTCCACAAACCTTTTCCCGATCGCACATGGCACAGACGTCCGAAACCCGGGTCCGCGAGATCCTGGGCAGGCTCATCGACCCGCATACCGAACAGGCGCTGGAGGGCTCCGTGCGCGCCATTGGCGTGGACGGTTCGCGGGTTTCCGTGGACATCGCCCTGGGCTATCCGGCCAACACCTGGCGTGCGCGCCTGGCGGCCACGGTGCGCCAGGCGCTGGAGGACGACGCGGCCATCGAATCGGCCAGCGTGTCGATCACCTGCCGCATCCAGACGCACCGCGTGCAGGGCAACCTGCCGCCGCTTCCCGGGGTCAAGAACGTGGTCGCCGTGGCCTCGGGCAAGGGCGGCGTGGGCAAGTCCACGGTGGCGGTCAACCT
>CAZMMO010000455.1:0-1783 GCA_964567365.1 uncultured Rhodanobacteraceae bacterium
AGGCGCAGCCAGTCGTTCATCACGCGCTTTTTCCACAGCGCATCGAGCGCCGCGGTGTCCTTGGGCCAGGGCGCCTTGGAGCGGTCCAGGTTGAAGGTCTGGTCGCCGTCGAAATGGAAATCCTGCTGCAGCAGGTCCAGCGCGTATTCGTAGCGCCCGACGGCATGCTTGATGTAGCGGTTGAAGATGGCGAACGGGCCGGACAGGTCGCGATTCCAGATGGCGTCGTCCAGCTTCGTCCGCAACGGCGCGAACTTGTCGATGTCGGCCTGGGTGAAGAACATCCGGTTGCTGTCCAGCGCCTTCAGGTATGCCGTGAAGATCTTGCGCGACATGGCGTCGTCCAGGGGCCTGGCGTCATAGTGGAAGCGGGTCAGGAACCGCGCCGACAGTTGCGCCGCCTCGGTCTGGATCGCCGTCGGCTCGAGCACCGGCACCGGCTTGGCGGCAGCCGCAGAGGACGCGACGGCCGTGGTGGATGCGGCAGCCGTGGTAGATGCGGCAGCCGTCGTGGCGGATGCGGCACCGGCAGGAACCGGGGACGTCGTCTTCGCCTGGACTCCGAAAGCCAGCAAGGCGAGCAGGACGACGCTGGGAAGGGACAATTTCATTCAGACAACCTCGGCAACGCCAACCGACCGGGCCGGCATGCCTGTGCGGCAACAGGGAACCCCCGCGGGGAGATCGAATCGCAGGGACGCATCCGCAGCGGGGAGAAAATGGGAAAACGGCACACTCATGCGGCAAAACTCCGGGCTGCCTGCGCCGAGGCCAGCCCGGGGACGACGGGATCGGCGGCCCGGGCGGTGAAGTCGAACTGGCGGCACAACTGCTCCGCCAGCACGTCCGCCACCACGGCCAGCCGCGAAGGACCGCCCAAGTCTACCACCTGGGTCACCGCCAGGCCCTTGTATCCACAAGGATTGATACGCAGGAAAGGCTCCAGGTCCATGGCCACGTTGAAGGCCAGGCCGTGGAAGGTGCAGCCGCGCCGCACGCGCAGTCCCAGCGCGGCGATCTTGGCGCCGGACACGTACACGCCGGGCGCGCCTTCGACCCGTCCGGCCTGGATATTCCAGTGCTCCAGAGTGTCGATGATGGCCTGCTCGATGCGATGCACCAGCTCGCGCACCCCCACGCCCAGGCGGCGCACGTTCAGCAGCGGGTAGGCCACGATCTGTCCCGGACCGTGGTAGGTGACCTGGCCGCCGCGATCGACGTGGATCACCGGGATCTCCCCGGGCGCCAGCACATGCTCGGGCTTGCCGGCCTGGCCGAGAGTGAACACCGGTTCGTGCTCGAGCAGCCACAGCTCGTCGTCGGTATCGGCGTCGCGAGTGGCGGTGAAATCCTGCATGGCCTGCCAGATCGGCTGGTAGGACTGCAGGCCAAGGTGTCGGATATTCAGGGGGCGGGACATGGCCGGCATTCTACAATGTGTATTTGATGGCATCCTCGGCACGCAAAACGGCATGCGCGGCCTCGTACTTTTCGCGCGAGGGGCAATCGAAGCTCACCGTGACCGAAAGGTAGTTCCCCTGACGCGAATGGCGGTGGCGCACCGTCTCGTGCAGCACCTTCAGGCCCACGCTCTCCAGCAACTGCGGCACGCGCGCCCTGAGGTCGGCCGCGGCCTCGCCCACGGCCGTGATCTCGAAGCGCCCGGGAAAGGTGAAGCCGCGCTCCGCCTTGTCGGCGCCGTTGCCGGGCTTGCCGTTCATGACGTTTCGGCCTTGCCGGTGCGCACGGCGGTCTGCTGGTTGCCGTTGTTGCCGTAGAACCA
>CAZMMO010000456.1:0-1780 GCA_964567365.1 uncultured Rhodanobacteraceae bacterium
CCCTGGAGCAGGGCGGCAAGCCGGATCAGGCGCTGCGCTTCGACCTCACCGTGCCGCTGGCGCGCTACGTGGCCCAGCACGAACGCGAACTGGGCTTTCCGTTTCGCCGGTACCAGATGCAGCGCGTGTATCGCGGCGAACGCGCGCAGCGCGGCCGCTTCCGCGAGTTCTACCAGTGCGACATCGACGTGATCGGTCGCGACAGCCTGTCGATCCGCCATGATGCCGAGATCCCGGCCGTCATCCACAGCGTGTTCCGCGACCTGGACATCGGCCCGTTCACGATCCAGATGAACCACCGCAAGTTGATGCGCGGTTTCTTCGAGGGCCAGGGGATTGCCGACGGCGAGAGGCAGACCCTGGTGCTGCGCGAGGTGGACAAGCTGGACAAGCGCGGCGCGGAGTACGTGCGCGACACGCTGACCGGGGAAACCTTCGGTCTGTCCGGCAAGGTGGCGGACGCCATCCTTGCCTTCGTGCAGGTGCGCTCGACCTCGCTGGCCGACGCGCTGGAAAAACTCGACGCCCTCGGCCCCGGCGGCGAGACCTTCGAGCAGGGCAGGGCGGAGCTCAAGCAGGTGCTGCGCCTGGTGCGCGACTTCGGCGTGCCCGAGGAATCCTTTGCGCTCAACCTGTCCATCGCACGGGGTCTGGACTACTACACCGGCATGGTCTACGAGACCACCCTGGACGAGCATCCCGGCATCGGCTCGATCTGTTCCGGCGGCCGCTACGACAACCTGGCCAGCCAGTACACCAAGTCAAAGCTGCCCGGCGTAGGTATTTCCATCGGCGCCACGCGGCTGTTCTGGCAGTTGCGCGACGCCGGCCTGCTGGGCGATGCCCGCAGCACGGTGCAGGTGCTGGTCACACAGATGGATGACGCGCACATGACCGATTGCATGACCCTGGCCGGCGAGTTGCGCGCGGCCGGAATCAGCACGGAGATGGTGCTCGAGGGCGGCAAGCTGGGCAAGCAGTTCAAGTATGCCGATCGCGCGGGCATCCGCTTCGTGGCCGTGCTGGGAGACGACGAGCTCGAACGCGGCGTCGTCACCGTCAAGGACATGCGTCGCAACGAGCAGTTCGAGGTCGCGCGCGCCGAACTGGCCCGGACCCTGCGGGTGGAACTGGAGCAGGACGCGGCCATGCGCGGAGGCAAGGCGTGACCCGCAAGCGGTCTCCGGTGATCCTCGATGGCAACAGCCTGACCCGCGCCCAGGTGGTGGAAGTGGCGCGCGGCGCCAACGTGATGCTCGATGCCGCCTGCCTGGGGCGCGTGCAGCGCAGCGCCGATTTCCTGGCCGAGAAGGTTCGCTGTGGCGAGCCCATCTACGGCGTCACCACCGGCTTCGGCAGCAATGCGGACCGCTTGCTGGGCGCGCATCGTGCGCGCGACGAACTGCCGGGCGGCAATCCCGACCAGACGCATGGCAGCCTGATGGAGGAGTTGCAGCGCAACCTGATCCTGACCCATGCCGTGTGCGTGGGCGATCCGCTTTCGGCCGAGGTGGTGCGGGCGATGCTGGTCATCCGCATCAATACCCTGATGCGCGGTCATTCGGGTATTCGCGCCAGTACGCTCGAAGCCCTGGCCGATCTGCTCAACCATGGCGTGATCCCGGTGATCCCGCAAATGGGCTCGGTCGGCGCCAGCGGCGACCTGGCACCCCTGTCGCATCTGGCCATCGTGCTGCTGGGCGCGGGCGAGGCCTTCTACGAGGGCGAGCGTCTCCCCGGCGGCGAAGCGCTGCGGCGCGCCGGACTGCGACCGGTCCGG
>CAZMMO010000457.1:0-1779 GCA_964567365.1 uncultured Rhodanobacteraceae bacterium
GCCAACCGCGGAGCCCGCGCATCATGCGCGCTACAATGAAACCGTCGTCCCGGCAAGGCAGATCCCGCCATGAAAATCCTGTCCGCCATGTTGTTGCTGACCACGGTGCCGCTGGCCGGTTGCACGACCGCTTCGAATGCCGCGGTGAAGGAAGCCAATGCCCGTCGCAATGCCACCCGATGCGTGGCCAGGGGCTGGATGAGGGCCGGCACGCGCCACCCCGGCGCGGACTGGATCCACGAGTATGCGCGTCATCGCGACAACTACGCGGTCAACCCGCCGCCGCCCACGCCCAACATCGGGCGCATCGTGCGTGAATGTCAATGATGCAGGCCCCGCGGCGCGCCACCACCGATGCGCACGACGCGGCGTCGGCACGCGACGCGCGCCTGGTGGTGGGCATTTCCTCGCGGGCATTGTTCGACCTGGGCGAGAGCCACGCCGTGTTCGAACGCGAGGGGCTGGATGCCTATCGCCGCTTCCAGATCGAGCATGAGGACGACATCCTCGCCCCCGGCGTGGCGTTTCCCCTGGCGACCAAGCTGCTGGCGCTCAACAAGCTGGCCGAGGACGTGCCGCCCGTGGAGGTCATCCTGCTGTCGCGCAATTCGGGCGACACGGGGTTGCGCATCTTCAATGCCATCCAGCACTACGGCCTGGACATTTCGCGCGCGGCATTCACCAGCGGCGCGCCCACGTCCGATTACATCGCTCCGTTTGCGGCCGACCTGTTTCTGTCCGCCAATGCCGAGGACGTGGCGCGCGCGCTCAGGGCCGGCGTGGCTGCGGCCACGGTGCTGCCCTCGACCACCGTGTCGCGTTCGGGGGAACAGTTGCGGATCGCTTTCGACGGCGATGCCGTGATTTTCGGCGATGAGGGCGAGCGGGTGTCCCGCGAGGAAGGTCTGGCCGCTTTTCACCAAAGCGAAACCGAGCATGCCGACGAGCCCTTGTCCGTGGGACCGTTCCGCGGCTTCCTCAGCGCGTTGCATCATCTTCAGGCCGCGTTTCCGGCGGAAGATTCGCCCATTCGCACCGCGCTGGTCACGGCGCGCTCCGCACCCGCGCACAAGCGGGTGATCCTGACGCTGCGCAGCTGGGACATCCGCATCGACGAGGCGTTGTTCCTCGGCGGCCGCGACAAGGGACCGTTCCTGGAGGCCTTCGGTGCCGACATCTTCTTCGACGATTCCCCGGTCAACGTGGAATCGGCACGCCGGCATGTCGCCACCGGCCATGTGCCCCACGGGGTCAACAACGGGTGAGCGCCTGCGCTTGCGCATACGTGTAGGAGCGCACCCGGGCGCGACGGCATCAGCGTTCCATTGAGTTTTGAGCCTGTCGCGCCCAGGTGCGCTCCTACAACGGGGGTGGGACGGGCAGGGGACGCTCGATCGTCATTTCCGTCTGCAGCCCGCACGGCGTCTGGTATGTCAGGCATGGCGTCCCCCTTGTGTTGTCGTGACCGGGCTTGCGCGGGCCGCTACAATGCCGCTTCTCCCCACCCATTCCGGAACATCCTGATGCCTGCGCCACGCCTGAATCCGCTCGACCTGTACGACGTCCAGTCCATGCTCAGCGACGAGGAGCGCATGGTGCGCGAGACCGTGGCGCGCTTCACCGACGAAAAGGTGCTGCCGATCATTGGCGAGTGTTTCGACCAGGCGCGTTTCCCGACCGAGCTGATCCCGGAGATCGCCAGCCTGGGCCTGCTCGGCGCGACGCTTCCCGAGGAATACGGCGGTGCCGGCATGAGCGGCGTGTCCTACGGCCTGATCT
>CAZMMO010000458.1:0-1775 GCA_964567365.1 uncultured Rhodanobacteraceae bacterium
ACTGCCGCGCCTTCACCCTGTTCGCCACCCACTATTTCGAGCTGACCGAACTGGCAGGCCTTTATCCCGGCATCGCCAACGTGCACCTGGATGCAGTGGAGCTTCACCATCAGGAGCGGGGCGACGACCTGGTGTTCATGCACGCACTGAAGGAAGGCCCCGCCAGCCGCAGCTTCGGCCTGCAGGTGGCGGCCCTGGCCGGACTGCCGCGCAGTGTCATCGCCGAGGCACGCAGAACCCTGGTGGAGTTGGAAAACGGTACGCACAGCGGTGCATCACCTGCCCGGGAGCAATCGCCCCAGATGGGATTGTTTGCCCCTGCCGCGCCGTCGGCCGTGGAAGACGCGCTGGACGACATCGACCCGGATGCGCTTTCACCACGTGAAGCGCTCGATGCGCTGTACCGGTTGAAAAGCCTGGCCAGGGACAAACACTGACCACCCGCTGCCCATTCACCACAAGCAAGACACCGGCACTTGCGCGGCACATATCCCTCGTTCCCAGGGATTGCCGCCTCGACCGCCCCTCTTGGAAGCCTCGAAAAATCCTGAAATTTCGTCATTCCGGCGAAAGCCCACTGCTGTCCGGAACGTTTTTGGTTCGGCTCGTGCAATGCTTGTGGCAAGCGATGTTGTCAGGAAATGCGGAATGGGAGACTCAAAACGGTGCCATACACTTTTCCCGTTCGTGGTGAGGTATCGAACCATGAACGGCGCGGAAAACTTGGGGCCGCCCTTCGATACCTCAGGGCGAACGGACTCTGGTGATTTATTCCGGACAGTAGTGGGCGAAAGCCGGAATCCAGTGTCTTTAGCTTCAAGGGCTTGAAGGCACTGGACCTCGGCTTTCCTCGCTCCTTAAAGCCGAGACCCTCCATGGCCCCTCTCCGCGTCCGCGTACGCCGGGGTGACGGGTTTTTTTCGAGATTCCATCTTGTGAATTCACATGAACATCCATCACTTCCGACGCTCATGCGGGTAAGGTTTGATGGGCCGGCCATATGATGTTCGCAACCAAGCCGAAGACCGGGTTACCCATGCGCATTGCACTGAACAAATTCCAGCCCATGTTGCCGTTGCCCGCTACGGATCAATGGCCGGAAGGCGTGTGGGATATCGAGGCGCTAAGCCGCGGCTCGATGTCGCTCATACTCTTCACTCCCCGCGGCACCGACTATCAAACATCGCACGAACAAGACGAGCTGTATGTCGTACTCAAGGGCAGTGGTGTCCTGGTCGTAGAAAATGTACCTCATGCCTTTGACAGCGGTGATGTGTTGTTCGTCCCGGCAAGAAAGATACATCGCTTTGCCGAATTCACCGATGACCTGGTCACATGGGCCATTTTCTGGGGACCGAAAGGCGGTGAAGAAACTTGACGAGCCGGATACGGCAACGTCGACCCCGGATGCATGCATTGATCGACAAACGGGAGATCACCTGCCAGGCGAATCGCCGCGGGTTGGCCCCGCGACAACTCATCTCTCCAGTGATCATCATCGGTGTGCCTGCGCACGAACCGCCCTGCAAACACTTACGCCGCGTGAATCCCGACCCTGGCATCCAGCGCCTGCCGCAGATCGTCCCACAGATCTTCCACCTCCTCGATGCCGACCGACAGGCGCACCAATCCCGGGGTGATGCCGTACAACTGTTGCGTGCGGGCATCGATCATGCGATGGGTCAGCCCGGCCGGATGCTGGACCAGGGTTTCGACGGAGCCCAGGCTGACGGCCGGCGTGGCCACCTTCACGCATTCCATCAGACGGGCCGCGG
>CAZMMO010000459.1:0-1762 GCA_964567365.1 uncultured Rhodanobacteraceae bacterium
GTACAACATTTTCTGGTGCCATCAACGGCTGTACAACATTGTCCGGGCCGATTGCATAGAAATAGGGCTCTGTGTGTACAACATTTTCCGCGGCGAACACCGTCAGGGGGCAGCCGCCAAACCCGCCGCTGTCGGCCGTTCCTTGAGTTCGCATAATGTATACAATTGGAGGATAGATCAGTCATCAAGAGCGCCTCCGCCCGACTGATTATTAAAGCGGCCAATTCCGGGTGGCAAATGCTTCGCCATCCGACGCAAAAGAAGCTGGCCCACTTCGGTCAAATCATCAATGGATTCCCCCGGGTTCGGCCACCACAGCGCGAAGGATTCGGACCCGGAACGAGGAACGGACGCCGACCAAGCCGCAGCGGCTACACGGTCGCGCAACTGGTCCATGAAGGCATCGGCGAAATCCCCGCCGGTAGCATACGGGGCTCCCTCAAGGAACCATGATTCCCCCTTGGGCGGCTCAATCTCAGCGCCAGCCGCATAGTAGGCCGCCAGGGCAAAGCGGCACGCATCCTCCGGCGAGAAGAAACGGCAGGCTGCCGCGTAGTCGTGTTTCATGTCATCATCCTTTGGGGCCTCAAGCCCCGGTTGCTTCGGCAATCGCGGCACCCGGTCAGCCCTTCAAAGTAGGCCGGGTGTCGCACTTTCAAGCCCTTCCGGGCATCCCGTGACACTGCTTGTACTTCTTGCCGCTACCACACGGGCACGGCTCATTGCGGCCAACCTTGGGAACAGGCGGGCCGGTAGGTCTCCGTGCAGCAGGTGAGGGCGCAGCCTTACGAACCGGCACAGTTGGCGCAGGGGAAGACACAGGAGCCCGTGAAGCCACCCTGGCAGGAGGCTGCGCAGGCTTGCCCTTGCGATCATCCAAGTAGTCCCGAAGCGCCACCGCGCACAGGGCGTTCAAAGACACCCCCAAGCCTTCAGCATAGGCTTGAGCTTCGGCTTTGAGTGGGTCGGGTAAACGGAGGGTCAACGCGCCGGTCATGGCACACCCCCGGAAGACTTTTGGCCCCTGTTAGCGTTTGGGCCCACCACCGACCTTTTTACCGGCCGGACCGGTGTAAAGTCCCAATTGTGGTAGCAATCTGATACCAACCCTAAGCTATTCAGGTTAGTAGGTCCCCTGTTAGCCGGTGGGACCCCCCGGAACACATCAAGAATCGCCGGGAACCCGCAATCTAAAGCCATTCCGTCCATAATGCAACCCTTCAAGGTAACGCCTGTATCGGCTCCCTGATGGTAGCATTCTGACACCAGATTGAAACCATTTGCCGGGTGACGTCGCACTTGTTTTAAGAAGCCGACAAGCCCCGCGTCGCTCCGCACCGCCCAGCGGCGTCGAGCGTACCGAGAGGTGGGCCATAAACCCCGCTGGCGGACGGCCGGCAGGGCGCTTGCGCGCCTTTGCGGCTCGTCCGCTGGCGGGGCCCCCTGTGCCGACCTATCGGCTCCGTCCGGCGGGGTTGGGAGCGGCGCGGCAGCCGTGAGGTACCGAAAAGCCGTCACCGGGGTGGTGGTGAATGGGTCAGGGCCACGCGCCACCTGACCGGCCACCGCTCGCGCCTCCTGGTCCGCAACGGGCACCAGATCAAGAGCGCCACCGTCTGGCGGCATCGGTGAGGCGAGGGTGACGGGCGCCCGACGGGCGCATGCAGCCTCACGGCGGACCCGTGCCTTGCGGTCGTAGTCCTCACACCAGAACCGGGCCTGTTCGACAACCCGCCACCAACAGCGCAGCGCATCCACCGGG
>CAZMMO010000460.1:0-1760 GCA_964567365.1 uncultured Rhodanobacteraceae bacterium
GAACTACGTCGCCCGCGAGGACGGCCTGGTGGCCTGCAAGATCTACGGCCACGTCCGCGCGCGGCACCTGTGGGACATGATCATGACCTCGACGTACGACTACGCCGAGCCCGGTTTCATCCTCATCGACCGCGTCAACGAGATGAACAACAACTGGTGGTGCGAGCACATCCGCGCGACCAACCCGTGCGTAACGGCAGATACTCGACTGGCGACGCAATACGGCATGGTGCCGATTGGCGAGTTGCATGCCGCCGGGGCACCGTTGTCGGTTTCCGTCGACCGCCGCTCGCTCGATCTGGATGGCCGAGGCGTGGAAGTACGCTCGGCCAAACCCGCCTTCATGACCGCACCTCGTGCGCCCGTGTACCGCGTGGTGACCGAGGATGGTTACGAGATCAAGGCGACCGAATGGCACGATTTCTATACCGAGACCGGCAAGACCAAGCTGCGAGACCTCAAGGTGGGCGAACGCCTGCTGGTGCAGTCGGGCAAGGGGCAGTTTGGCCAGCAGGGCAGCGATGACCTGGGTGTGCTGTTGGGGCTGATCGCTGGCGACGGCCATTTCACCAATCGTGGCAAGGAACAGCAAGCTGCGGTGGTTACGCTGTGGGGCGAGGATCGCGCATTGGCCGACCGCATCGTTGCCTACGTCAACGCCCTTATCGCCGGTACGGCGTTATCCACTTCGCGTGATTATCACGTCAGTTCGGTCGCGGTGCCCGAGCGGCAGCAGGTATTCATTCGTTCGGTGCTGCTGGCGCGCCTGCTCGAGCATTACGGGTTCAGCGCATCCACCAAGTTGCGTGTACCCGAGGTGATCTGGCGTGGCAGCGAGGCCTGCGTCAGGGGATATTTGCGGGGGCTGTTCCAGTGCGACGGTACGGTCAATGTGTCCAGCCGCAGTCAGAGCTGTTCCGTGCGATTGGCGTCCAGCACGGAAACCCTGCTCAAGGAAGTGCAGATGCTGCTGGCCAATTTTGGTGTGTTCTGTCGCATTCGCAAGCGACGCAAGGCGGGCGCGCGGATGTTGCCGGATGGCCATGGTGGGCAGCGGAGCTATCGCTGTCAGGCCGATTATGAATTGATTATCGATGGTGAGTCCCGCGAACATTTCATGGATGAAATCGGATTCCTGTTGCCGCGCAAGACCAAACGGTACCTTGAATGGCGTGAGGGCAAGTTGTTGCGCAAATCGCAGCGTTTTGCCTCGCGTATTGCATCCATTGAACCATTGGGCGAAGAGGCGGTATTTGATACGACGCAACCGGACCACAATGCCGTCATATTCAATGGACTGGTGACCGGGCAGTGCGGAGAGCAGCCTTTACCACCCTATGGCAGCTGCCTTTTGGGCTCGGTCAACCTGACCACCTTCGTGCGCGATCCGTTCGGGCCCAAGGCACGCTTCGACTGGGACGAGTACCGCGAAGTGGTCAAGGTGTTCACGCGCATGCTCGACAACGTGGTCGAGATCAACGGCCTGCCGCTGGAACAGCAGCGCAACGAGATCATGCACAAGCGCCGCCACGGCATGGGCTTCCTGGGCCTGGGCTCGACCCTGGCCATGCTCAAGCATCGTTACGGCGCGGCCGAGGCCGTCGAGTTCACCGAGCGGGTGGCGCGCGAGATGGCCGTGGCCGGCTGGGAAGTGGCGCTGGAACTGGCCGAGGAAAAAGGCGCCGCGCCGGTGCTGACGCGCGACTACGAAGTGACCGCCGAGATGCTGCGCAAGCGTCCGGAAATGGCCGCCGACGGCT
>CAZMMO010000461.1:0-1758 GCA_964567365.1 uncultured Rhodanobacteraceae bacterium
AGGCGCAGCCAGTCGTTCATCACGCGCTTTTTCCACAGCGCATCGAGCGCCGCGGCGTCCTTGGGCCAGGGCGCCTTGGAGCGATCCAGGTTGAAGGTCTGGTCGCCGTCGAAATGGAAATCCTGCCCCAGCAGGCCGAGCGCGTACTGGTAACGCTCGACCGCATGCTTGATGTAGCGGTTGAACATGGCGAACGGGCCGGACAGGTTGCGATTCCAGATGGCATCGTCCAGTTTCGTCCGCAGCGGCGCGAAATGGTCAATGTCGGCCTGGGTGAAGAACATGCGGTTGCCGTCCAGCGCCTTCAGGTACGCCGTGAAGATCTTGCGCGACATGGCATCGTCCAGCGGCCTGGCGTCATAGTGGAAGCGGGTCAGGAAACGCGCCGACAATTGCGCCGCCTCGGTCTGGATCGCCGTCGGCTCGAGCACCGGCACCGGCTTGGCGGCCACCGTCGTCGAAGCGGCGGCCGCGGTGGACGCGGCGGTCGCGGTGGATGTGCCGGCGGGAGCCGGGGACGCCGTCTTCGCCTGGGCTCCAAAGGCCAGCAAGGCAAGCAGGACGACGCTGGGGAAGGACAATTTCATGCAGACAACCTCGGCAATGCCGGCCGGCCGGGCCGACATGCCTGTGGGGCAACCAGGGAACTCCGCGTGGAGATCGAGTCGCGGGGACGAATCCGCAGCGGGGCAAAAATGGGGGACGGTACACTCATGCGGCAAAATTCCGGGCTGCCTGCACCGAGGCAAACCCGGGGACGACGGGATCGGCGGCCCGGGCGGTGAAGCCGAACTGGCGGCACAACTGCTCCGCCAGCACATCTTCCACCGCGGCCAGCCGCGAAGGACCGCCCAAGTCTACCACCTGGGTCACGGCCAGGCCCTTGTATCCGCACGGATTGATGCGCTGGAAAGGCTCCAGGTCCATGGCCACGTTGAAGGCCAGGCCGTGGAAGGTGCAGCCGCGCCGCACGCGCAGCCCCAACGCGGCGATCTTGGCGCCGGACACGTACACGCCGGGCGCGCCCTCGACCCGCCCGGCCTGGATATTCCAGTGCTCCAGCGTGTCGATGACGGCCTGCTCGATGCGATGCACCAGCTCGCGTACCCCCACGCCCAGGCGACGCACGTTCAGCAGCGGATAGGCCACGATCTGCCCCGGGCCGTGGTAGGTGACCTGGCCGCCGCGATCGACGTGGATCACCGGGATTTCCCCGGGCGCCAGCACGTGCTCGGGTTTGCCGGCCTGGCCGAGAGTGAACACCGGTTCGTGCTCGAGCAGCCACAGCTCGTCGTCGGTATCGGCGTCGCGGGTGGCGGTGAAATCCTGCATGGCCTGCCAGATCGGCTGGTAGGGCTGCAGGCCAAGGCGTCGGATATTCAGGGGGCGGGGCATGGCCGGCATTCTACAATGTGTACTTGATGGCATCCTCGGCCCGCAGCGCGGCGTGCGCGGCCTCGTACTTCGCGCGCGAGGGGCAGTCGAAGCTGACCGTGACCGAAAGGTAGTTCCCCTGGCGCGAATGGCGGTGGCGCACCGTCTCGTGCAGCACGTTCAGGCCCACGCTTTCCAGCAGCTGCGGCACGCGCGCCTTGAGATTGGCCGCGGCCTCACCCACGGCCGTGATCTCGAAACGCCCGGGGAACGTGAAGCCACGCTCCTGCTGGTCGGCGCCATTGCCCGGCTTGCCGTTCATGACGTCCCGGCCTTGCCGGTGCGCACGGCGGTCTGCTGGTTGCCGTTGTTGCCGTAGAACCA
>CAZMMO010000462.1:0-1749 GCA_964567365.1 uncultured Rhodanobacteraceae bacterium
GAAGCTTGCCCCCGTCCGATCCATGGACTTGACCGGGCATCCTGCCCTCACCGCTGCCGTAGCCGAATTACCGAATATAAATGACCAAAAGGCTTGACATGGGTTCCCAAATGGTATAATATGGGGTTCCAAACATAGGAGAACGGCCATGCAAACCACCACCGCCCGCACGCTCATTGCCTCCGCTGTCATCGACCGGGCCTGCTTGTACCGGGATCGCAGCGGCAAGGATCGCAGCGGCAAGGGCTGGGAAATCTGGCTCTACGGCGACCACATGCCCACCGGGGAAAAGCAATGGATCGAGGCGAAGCGGGGAGGCCGCCGACAGTGGGCATCGCTCGAACGCGCCTACGCGTACCTGGCCGACCTGATGGACGGCCGCAAATTCCCGGTTGAGATAGACGGCTGAGCAAACGGCGGCACCCTGCGGGAACCGCCGACCTTAGTGCCACTGGCGAGACTCAGAGATGCAAGCCGTACTGACGGACGATGTCTTGATCAGGCTGCACGTAGTGCGCGGCCAAGGGCTCCGGATCCCAGCCGGCAGGATCGAGGCCGGACGAAACAGGCACGCTCTCAGGCTCAACAGGCGGGGCGGCAATGTCCACGCCCAAGGTATCGAGCAACTCACGACGGACACGGTAGAACGTCGGCTTGCTCATGATGCGACGCATATCCGCACCCGAGCGCCAAGCGGCGAGCTTCACTTGCAGATGGGACGGCAAGGACTCTTCGAGAATATCGGTCTGTGACATGTCGGCGTTCCCGTTCCAAGCGATGCGGCCATGATACAGCTCCCAAAGACGGAGAGCCGCAGAATCAGCACCAGAGCCATGGAGAGCGGTCACCAAGTCAGGATGCTTTTGCAGCTCCGGCGTCCGCAAGGTCAACTCGAAACGCACCACCCCGGCGGACCAATCCACCACAGCAGCAGGCACCCGGTGAAACCTCTGGCGCAGGCGCGCCAGTATCTCCGTTTCCTTCGCGTAGAGCTTCATGGTCCAGCGTGTGGAGTTCTTGCCGAAGTAAACCGTGTCGCCCTTGGTCAGCGAACCGCCTTGACGATACCGAGCGGAAGCCGCGACTGTCCGCAACCACTCCAGGGCATACTTGGTCGAAGGGAACCGATAGGAACGGGTCAAGTCGATGCGCGTAAACCGAGGGCCGCTAAACTCACAGCCAGCCCAAGTTTGCGGGCCGGGGAAAAGCCCGGCATGTGTACGGACGAACAAGCCCGCAGTGAGAAACAGGCCGAACGCATCGCACGAACCGAACGCGTTGTGCTCCTGCAAGAGCTTGATGGGATTGCCCGAAATAAACAGCTTCCCGGGGGTCGGTGTCCAAACGGTGAACTTCTTGGACCATGAGCCGGATTCATCCTCGACAACATGCCGAGAGTGGGATTCCCTCACCACCTGGCCATCCGGACCAATGACCAGATGGCGGCCAGAGTCATATCCGGGGTATGCTTGGGGCGAGGCCTCGACAGCTCCGCTTAACCAGTCGATCTGCATTCAAGGCTTCCTCAAACCCTCGCTGGCAGCAACCCGGCGGGGGTTTTTTCTTGCCCGGAGACCACCCCCGGACCAGTGGAGAGCATACCGCGAAAGTATCACCCGTGAGACTAAAGTTGGGTATCACTACTACCCAACTCCCGAAACTGAACGGATCAAGGGCGGCACCCCAAACACCCGCCGGCGCGTGTCTCACAGCACCATGAAACAGGACGAAAAGCGCCCCTCACAGTGT
>CAZMMO010000463.1:0-1748 GCA_964567365.1 uncultured Rhodanobacteraceae bacterium
CGTGGACATCGGCTGCGGCTGGTGCGAGGCGCTGAAATTCGCCGCCGAACGCTACGGGGTCGAGGGCGTCGGCATCACGGTGTCGGAAGAACAGGCCGGATTCGCCCGCCGGTTGTGCAAGGACCTGCCCATCGAGATCCGCCTGCAGGATTACCACGAACTCGACGAGCCCTTCGACGCGGTGTACTCCATCGGCATGTTCGAGCACGTCGGCGGCAAGAACTACCGCAGCTATTTCGAGGTGGTGCGCCGCTGCCTGAAGCCGGGCGGCCTGTCGGTCCTGCACTGCTGCGGCAGCAACGCCACGCCGGCGCAGCCCGATCCGTGGATCGAGAAATACATCTTCCCCAACTCCGTGATCCCGGCGGCCAGCCAGGTCACGGCGGCGCTGGAGAACCTGTTCGTGGTCGAGGACTGGCACAACTTCGGCACCGACTACGACCGCACCCTGATGGCCTGGCTGGCCAACTTCGACGCCGCCTGGCCGGAGCTTTCCAAAACGTACGACGAACGCTTCCGGCGCATGTGGCACTTCTACCTGGCCTGCTCGGCCGCCGTGTTCCGCAGCCGCCGCGACCAGCTGTGGCAGTTGACGCTCAGCCCCGAGGGCGTACCCGGCGGCTATCGCGTGCCGCGATAAACGCCATGACCGCACCACGTCCTGGCCGCCACCGGAAAGCCCTCCGGTTGCCGACACGTGTCTGGCTGGCCCTGTTCGTGTTTGCGCTGGGGGCGGCCCCGCTGTCCGCCCATCCCGCGCTGTGGGTGGCGCGCAACGCCCAGGCCACGGTATACCTGTTTGGCACCGTGCACCTGCTGCCCGCGGATACCGACTGGCACTTCCCGGCGCTGGACCGGGCGCTGCGGTCCAGCCAATCGCTGTACCTGGAGGCGGCCGACACCCGCCCGGCGCTCGTGCAGTCGCTGGCGTTGCGCTACGGCCTGGACCCCGCCCATCCGCTTTCGGACCGGCTCGACACGGCCGAGAACACCCTGCTGCGCAAGGTGGCCGTGGAAGCCGGCCTGCCCGGCGGCGCCGCCACGCTGCAGCCGATGAAGCCCTGGCTGGCCGCCCTGACGCTGACCCTGGCGCCCCTGCGCAAGGCCGGGCTGGATCCTGCCGACGGCGTGGACCGGCAGATCAAGGCGCGCATGCAAAAAGCCGGCAAGCCGGTGCACGGGTTCGAGTCGGCTCAAAAACAGGTCCGCATCCTGGCCGGCCTGCCCGAATCGGTGCAGCGGGATTTCCTGCGCACGGCACTGCATGAATTCCCCCACGCCCTGGAGCAGCTCAAGGCCCTCGTCAAGGCCTGGCAACAAGGCGATCCCGATGCCCTCGACCGCGTCGGCACGGCCGACATGCGCAAGCACCTGCCGTTGCTGTACCAGCGCCTGCTGGTGGAGCGCAATCGGGCCTGGGCGCACACGATCGCCGGCCTGATGCATTCCCCGGGCACGATCTTCGTCGCCGTCGGCGCCGCCCACCTGGCCGGCCCGGACAGCCTGCAACACCAGCTTGAAAACCTGGGCATCCGCGTCCATCGCGTGGGCGATACCATGGCGACACGCTGATCCGGCATCCTCCCCGCGCGGGACCGGCCCGTCCGTACCCCTGCACGAAACCCTTTTGGAAAAAACCTGACATCCGCTGCATGAACATCCAATCCAACTACGAACAGATCCCCCTGAAGGAATACGCCGAGCGCGCCTACCTGGACTACTCCATGTACGTGGTGCTGGACCGCGCC
>CAZMMO010000464.1:0-1724 GCA_964567365.1 uncultured Rhodanobacteraceae bacterium
CGACGAAGCGCATGTTGACCCGCGCCGCCAGCAGCCGCGCCAGCGTCGTTTTGCCAGTCCCCGGCGGTCCCCAGAGAATCATGGAGTGCAGATGCCCGCCTTCGAGCATCCGCCGCAACGGCTTGCCGGCGCCCAGGATGTGCGCCTGGCCGACGTAATCCTCGATACGCCGGGGGCGCATGCGCTCTGCCAGCGGCCTGCCGTCGGCGGCGTTCATGACGGAAGCAGACGTCGTTCCAGCCATACCAGTGCGTGTCCAATGGGAGTCGCTGCGATCACAAGTCCGACCGCCACGCCTATCGCATCCGCCAGCATATCGCTGATGTCGAACATGCGATAACCCGAAGCGCCCTGCAGAAATTCGATCAGCACACCATAGGCGACCAGGCCCAACGCGACAAGCACGTAGTAACGGCGCCGATAGACCCAGCCGAACCAGATCGTGAGCACCGCGTATGCGCCCGCGTGCTGGGCCTTGTCCCAGAGATGTATCGGCATCAGGCGGTCAGGGTCGGGCGCCAGCGACCCCGCCAGCACCGCGGCGAGCAGCAGAACTCCGATGGCCAGCCATAACGGCCACCAGCGCAAGGGTCGCATTGCCCGGGGCCCGGCGGGCCCGGCGCCGTTCATCGCACCACGTCGACTCCGGGCGGAGCCTGGAAGTGAAACAGCTTCTGATCGAGCTTCTGGTTGATCTTGAGATCGGAGAACGTGATGCGCGTATCCTGACCCAGGTCGTCCCGCAATTCCATCACCTGCAGCACGCCCTCCTTGAAGCCGAGGCGCAGACTGCGAAAATCGCCGTCCTGCGATTTCGGCGTCACCTCGACCCAGCTCAATCCATGGGACGCCGGCAGTTCCCTGATGTGAAAGTCCTTGTCCAGGGCCGGCGCACCGCTCAGCAGCAGTGCCGGCGATCCCCGCAGCGCGTCACTGATCGGGCGCACCGTGACCTGGGCGAGATCGGCATCGTAGGACCACAGGGTCTTGCCGTCGCTCACGATCACCTGACGGTACGGCTTGCGGTATTCCCAGCGGAATTCCTGCGGCCGCGCGATCGCGAAGCGACCGCTGGAGTGGCTCAGTTCCTCTCCCTGCTCGTTGCGCTGGACCTGAACGAAATGGCCCGCGAGCGTGTGTACATCGTCATAGAAACGATGCAGCGCCGAGGCAGCCTCGGCTGCCTGCGCGCCCATCGGCCACGCCGCCAGCACCAGCAGCGCAACGGCCAGCATGATGCCGGCATGGCGGGTTGCTGTCATAAGCAGTGCCGTTTTCTCCGTTTTACGCATCTTGCAAGCATCAGATATCAATGGCTTTGCCAGACACGTCATTCCACCTGCGCAGGAATGACGATAAGGTGGGCAGGATCTATTTGACTCGCCAGGAACCTCGCTACTCCGGCGGTGGAGCAGCCAGAACCTCGCGGCTGCCGTTGCTTTGCAGCGGGCCCACCAGCCCCGAGCGCTCCATCTGCTCGACCAGTCGGGCGGCGCGATTGTAGCCCACACGCAGGCGCCGCTGAACGTAGGAAATAGAGGCCTTGCGGCTCTCGGTGACGATGCTGACCGCCTGATCGTACAGGGGATCGGCCTCCGCATCATCATCCATCTCCACGGTCGGCGCCTCGGATACGCCCTCAAGAATCTCGTCGAGATACTCGGGCTCCCCCGCCTGCTTCAGAAACGCCGCGACCTTGTGAACCTCGTGGTCGTCCACGAACG
>CAZMMO010000465.1:0-1714 GCA_964567365.1 uncultured Rhodanobacteraceae bacterium
CGCGAGGCCGCGCATGCCACGCTGGCGCGGATGCTGGCCGGCGGCAAGCTGTCGGAAAACCTGGGCGACATCGTGCAGCGCGCCCTGCAGGGGGCCGGCGGCTGACCGGTCGCTGCGGTGTCCCCGGCCAAGACGGAGATGCCACGACAGGGGCGAAACTGAACGGCGGGACCGCACGCGTCAACGACGTCCATCGTGCCCGCGTTCTGAGGACAAGGCGCGGACTGTTGCGCGCCACGCGAGGTGCCCCATGATGAAACGTCTACCGATTCTGCTGCTTGCCCTTGGCGCACTGGTACTGGCCAGCGGCTGCGCGATGGAGCCGGCCTACCGTTACAACGTCAACGCCGGTGGCGGCTACTATTCCGGTCAATCCCCCTACGGCAATGCCGACACCGTGGTCTACGGCAGCGGGTATGCCGATCCGTGGGGATGGGGAGGCTACTACGGGCCCGGCTGGGGCTATTACGGGCCGGGCTGGGGATACGGTGGTGTCGGCATCGGGTTTGGCGCCACCTACGTCATCTCCGGACACCACCACCGTCGCCATTACCGCCCCCACCGCTCCTGGAACCATGGGCAGCAACACCATCGCGGTGGCTCTCAACACCAGGGGCACCAGCGTCATCAGGGCCATCGGCATCACCGCGGCTCCCGGCGCTGAATCCTGACCCTGCGGCGGCTACCCGCCGCGGGATCGCTTCCGGCTTGCGCCGTTCACGCCGCCAGGCGGCGCATGGCTTCGGCCAACTCCACCTGGCGCTGCTGCAACCGGCACCGGGTGCGCTCATCCTGACCGGACTGGTCGAGCGCCATTTCCGTACGCGCCAGTTCCACCCACAGGTCATGGTGCAGGGACAGCGTGTCGCGATGGTCGGAAAGCAGGTTGATTTCCATGGTTCTGGTTCCTCTGGATTTGCTGCATGAAACAGGTTGCATGCTTCGTGCCAGCGCGAATACGGGTGTCAACTGCATCACGTTTGCAAAAAATGGCTGAACAAGGTGACGTTTTGCGTCGCAAGCTGCCGCTCCAAGTCACGGAGCATTCACGCGCCCTTGGGCAGAATGCGATCCATGCCGTCGAGCAAGGCGCACATTTCCTGTGGCCCTGCTTCGAAATACGGCACTTGTCGGAAAGTTTCTGGCGCCCGGCATACGGTCATCCTGGATTCCCCCTGTTCCTGAGACCGCCGGGCGCCAGATCCTCCCTCCCTCCCCCTGGTTCTTCGTCCCTGATGCCGCCAGCGCGGCTGCGCTCCCCTTCCCCGGCACACGACCGACCCCCTGAGTGCCGATCTCGGTGACGCAAAAGGCGCTCACGTCCGCCCGGGGAAAGTGCATGGAATAGACAAGCAGGTTCCATGCCAAGGTGAATCCCGAACCACCCCCGTTCCCCAAATCCGCCGGTAGGAGCCTGCCCTGCAGGCTCCTACGAGGGAAAATGCTCGTCACCCACGGATCCCGGAGGGATCGCGCTAAAATGTGGCGTTCCGTTTATATCAACCGCCTTGCATGTTTCATCCCACGCCGTATGACGTAATCGTGGTCGGAGGCGGCCACGCCGGTACCGAGGCCGCCCTGGCCGCGGCGCGTGCGGGTGCGCGCACGCTGCTGGTCACGCACAACATCGAGACCATCGGCCAGATGAGCTGCAACCCCGCCATCGGCGGCATCGGCAAGGGCCACCTGGTCAAGGAGATCGACGCGCTGGGCG
>CAZMMO010000466.1:0-1701 GCA_964567365.1 uncultured Rhodanobacteraceae bacterium
TCGGAGACGCGGCCGGAATAGTTTTCCAGTGTCGGGTCCTGGCTCATCTCGATGGCGGTGAGGTCGAGCAGCCAGGAGCCGATCACGCTGCCGCGGCGCCACACTTCCACGACCTCGTCGATGGGGAGGTCGTACTTGTAGTGCTCCGGGTGTTCCAGCGGCGTGGTTTCGGCGTCGTTGTCGCGCTTGGTGTTGCCGGCGTTGGCGTGCTTGAGCACGTTGAGGCCTTCGGCGTAGGCGGCCATCAGGCCGTATTCGATGCCGTTGTGCACCATTTTCACGAAGTGGCCGGCGCCGCTGGGGCCGCAATGCAGGTAGCCGTTTTCGGATGGTCCGGGTTTGCCCTTGCGGCCGGGCGTGCGTTCGGCGGTTTCGACGCCGGGGGCCAGGGCCGCGAAGGCCGGTTCCAGGTGCTTGTAGGCTTTTTCTGGGCCGCCGATCATCTGGCAATAGCCGCGTTCGCGGCCCCACACGCCGCCGCTGACGCCGGTATCGACGTACATGATGTCCTTGTCGGCTACGGCCTTGGCGCGGCGGATGTCGTCCACATAGTGCGAGTTGCCGCCGTCGACGATCATGTCGCCGGCCTCCAGCAACGGCACCAGCTCGTCGAGCACGCTGTCGACCACGCCGCTGGGAACCATCATCCACACGGCGCGCGGCGGTGCCAGTTTTTGCACCAGTTCGGCCAGGCTGGCGGCGGTATCGGCGCCGTGCTCGGCAATGGCCTTGCGGGCGTCGGGATGGGTGTCGAAGCCCACGCAGGCCACGCCGGCCTCCTGCATGCGCGCAACCATGTTCGATCCCATGCGGCCCAGGCCGATCATGCCCAATTGCAACGTGTCGTTGTCACTCATGTGAGGTTCTCCCAAAGCCGGAATCCGCCGGTGAAGGCATTGTCATTGTCGCCGCGGCGCACGCCGTCGGGCAGGGTGTCGAAGTGGTGCACGTTGCCGCCGCCGAGCACCACGTAGTCGGGCTCCATGGCGGCACGCAGGGTGTCGATGACCTCGAGCACGTTGGCTTTCCAGCGGTCGGGATGTTTCTCGCGGAAGGCCTCGCTGACGTAGTACTCGTAGTCGTGTTTCTTGTAGGGCAGGTGGGCCAGTTCCATCGGTTCGACGTGACCGTCGACGACCATGGCCGAACCCAGTCCGGTGCCGAGGCCCAGGAACAGCATGCGCCCGCCCTCGTAGCTGCCCAGCGCCTGCATGGTGGCATCGTTGAGGATGCGCACGGGCTTGCCGAAGGCCTTGGCGAAGTCGAAGCCGACCCAGCCGCGGCCGAGGTTGTGCGGTTCGGCCAGGATACGGCCATGCACCACGGGCGCAGGCAAGCCAATGCTGACGAAGTCGTAGGACTTGCCGCGCAGCAGCTTGCCGAGCTTGCCCATCATCTGCTGCGGCGCGAGTTCGGGGCCGGAGACGAATTGCCGTTCCTGATTGCCGCCGCTGATGAGCGCCTTGACGTGACTGCCGCCGACATCGAGCGCCAGCACCTTGCGTTTGCGCCTGCGCGTTGCCGGCGCGGCCTGGCGTGCCTTGCGGTACCAGCGGATGGCGGCATTGGTGGAGGCATCGTGCGAGAGGCGCTGGTTCGGGGATGCGATTTCCTCGGCCACCTTTTTCGCCAGCACCTTGCCCAGCTCCACGCCCCACTGGTCGAACGGGTCGATGTCCCAGATCGCGGCCTGGGTGAACA
>CAZMMO010000467.1:0-1687 GCA_964567365.1 uncultured Rhodanobacteraceae bacterium
GCGGCACCATCGAACCCGATTCGCGTATCGGTACCAGGATCCCCACCAGCGCCGGCGGCGCGCCCACGGCCACGACCAGCCAGGCCAGCACCGTCTTGGGATTGATCAGCAGATCGCCCACCTTGGACAACACGCTGGCAAGCATGATGCGGAAGAAATTGCCCGGCACCACGCGGCAGGCGTCATCGCTGATGGCGGTACAAACACGCGCATCCTCCTCGTTGACGACCAGCGAGTACAGCCGGTCAAGCGAGTTGTCGCGCATCGGGAGTGATCCGTGGGAAGCGGAGAAGAATCATCGCACGACGAACATACGCGTAAAAAACCGGGCCTGTATGCTAAGGAAACTCTGCCCGCATGCCACTCCGGAGACGACCATGCCCGTCCAACGTATCGAGTTCACCGGCAGCCAGGGAACGATGCTTGTCGGCCGGCTGGAGACGCCGCAAGACACACCGCACGCGTGGGCCCTGTTCGCGCATTGCTTTACCTGTTCCAAGGACACCAGGGCGGCTGCGTTCATCGCCCGCGCGCTGGTGGAAAAGGGTTTCGGCGTACTGCGCTTCGATTTCACCGGCCTGGGCGAGAGCGACGGCGACTTTGCCGACACAGATTTTTCTTCCAACGCGGATGACCTGGTCATGGCGGCCGACTGGCTGCGCCGGGAACACGGTACGCCCGCGCTGTTGATCGGTCATTCGCTGGGAGGCGCCGCCGTGCTGGCCGCCGCCCACCGGGTGGAAGACTGTCACGCCGTAGCCACGCTCGGCGCGCCTTTCGACCCGGCGCACGTAACCGACCAATTTGCCGAACACGTCGGGCAAATCGAACGCTCGGGCCAGGCACGCGTGACGTTGGCCGGACGCTCGTTCACGGTCAAACGCGAATTCCTCGAGAACCTGCGCGGTCAGCGTCAGGCCGAACGCATCCACCGGTTGCGACGGCCGCTTCTGGTTCTGCATGCACCGCATGACGAGGTGGTACCCATTGCTGACGCAGGCAAGATTTTCGGCGCCGCACTGCATTCCAAGTCCTTCGTGTCCCTGGACGATGCCGACCATCTGCTGACGCGTCGGTCCGATGCCCGTTACGCGGCGCAAATGATCGCCGCCTGGGCCACACGCTACCTTCCGGCGCCCGCGGCCGGATCGAGCGTGGCGACAGGCGCGGCCGACGACGGCCTGGTGCATGTCAGCGAGCGCGGCACCGGCCGCTACACGGTCACGATACAAGCCGGGCCGCACCATCTGCTGGGGGACGAACCGGCAGATGCGGGCGGTGACGACCTCGGCCCCAACCCGTACCAGCTCCTGACGGCGGCGCTTGGTGCCTGCACCGCCATGACATTGCGCATGTACGCCGAACACAAGCAGTGGCCGCTGGAAAACGTGACGGTGCACCTGAAGCACACCAAGATACATGCCAAGGATTGCGCCGAATGCGAAACCGGATCCGGCAAAATCGACCGTATCGAACGGGTCATTGCCATCACCGGTTCGCTCGATGCGGAGCAACGCCGGCGCCTGCTGGAAATTGCCGACAAGTGCCCGGTGCATCGCACCTTGCACTCCGAGGTAAACATCGTCACGAAAGCCGCGGAAGAAGGCTGGGTCTGACGGGCGGATGCCAGGGCGTCAGGCCAGGGCCGCATCGACCCGTTGCATGACCGCATCGTCCAGCTTGTCCA
>CAZMMO010000468.1:0-1677 GCA_964567365.1 uncultured Rhodanobacteraceae bacterium
CCAGCAGCGGGCGGTCGGATTCGGGCCGCCCCTGGTCCTCGTAACGCTTGAGCATGGCACTGGCAATGAACAGGTGGCTGAGCACGTCACCCAGGCGCGCCGAAAGCCCCTCCATGAACTTCAGTTTGCCGCCCAGGACGCCCATCGACACGTCCGCGCACAGCGCCAGCGCCGCCGAGTAGCGGTTGAGCTTGCGATAATAGCGGCGCGTGTATGCGTCACCCGGTACCCGGCCGATTTTGGCAAAGGAAAGGCCCAGCACCAGCGCGCGCACGGCATTGGAAATGCCGAAGCCGACATGGCCGAACAGGGCCTTGTCGAAAACCTTGAGCTGCGCGTGCGCGTCCTCGATGGCCAGCGCATGCATTTCCCGGAGCACGTAGGGATGACAGCGGATCGCGCCCTGGCCGAAGATCATCAGGCTGCGCGTCATGATGTTGGCGCCCTCCACCGTGATGCCGACCGGCACGCCCTGCCAGCTGCGGCCCAGGTAGTTGGACGGACCCAACTGCACGCCCTTGCCGCCATGCACGTCCATGGCGTCGGCGGCGATCGTGCGTCCCCACTGGGTGGTGTGGTACTTGGCGATGGCCGAGGTGACCGCGGGCTTTTCGCCACGATCGACCGCCGCGGCGGTTGCCAGCGACAGGGCCGAGGCGGCATACGTGTGCCCGCCGATGCGCGCCAGCGCTTCCTGCACGCCCTCGAAGCGTCCGATGGACAGGCCGAACTGCTTGCGCAGGCGCGCGTAGGCGCCGGTCGCGGCAACCGCCATGCGGGCGCCACCGACGGCATTGGAAGGCAGCGAAATCGCACGCCCCACCGACAGGCACTCGACCAGCATGCGCCAACCATGGCCCGCCATCTCCGGCCCGCCGATCAGCGTGGACAGCGGCACGAACACGTCCTTGCCGTGTATCGGGCCGTTCTGGAACGGGTTGTCGAGCGGCAGGTGGCGACGGCCGATCTGCAGCCCCTCGGTCTCGCGCGGCAACATCGCCAGCGTGATGCCGAGATCCTCGACATCGCCCAGCAGATGCTCCGGGTCGTACATGCGGAACGCCAGGCCGACCAGGGTGGCGATCGGCGCCAGCGTGATGTAGCGCTTGTCGAAGCTCAGGCGGATACCGAGCACGTTGGCGCCCTGCCACTCGCCCTTGCAGACGATGCCGTAGTCGGGAATCGAGGTGGCGTCGGAACCGGCGGTGGGTCCGGTCAGGGCGAAACAGGGGATCTCGCGGCCGTCGGCCAGACGCGGCAGGAAATGCTCCTTCTGCTCGTCGCTGCCGTAATGCAGCAGCAGCTCGGCCGGGCCCAGCGAATTGGGCACGGCCACGGTCGAGGCCACCGTCATCGAGCGGCTGGCCAGTTTTTGCAGCACCGCCGAATGCGCCAGCGCGGAAAACTCCAGGCCGCCGTAGCGCTTCGGGATGATCATGCCGAAGAACTTGTTCTGCTTGATGAAATCCCACATCTGCGGCGGCAGGTCGCCCAGCTCGTGGGTAATCTGCCACTCGTCGATCATGGCGCACATCTCTTCCACCGGGCCGTCCATGAACGCCTGCTCCTCGGCGGAAAGCTGCGGCCTGGGCTGGCCCAGCAGGATCTTCCACTTCGGCTTACCGGAAAACAGCTCGCCCTCGAAACCGACCGTGCCGGCCTCCAGCGCGGTCTGCT
>CAZMMO010000469.1:0-1674 GCA_964567365.1 uncultured Rhodanobacteraceae bacterium
ATTACTGGCTGCCCAAATGGTGCGGCCACATGTATTCCGAGCGCATGGGCAAGGTGCACTTCTGGGTCAGCGCGATCTCGGTCAACGTGCTGTATTTCCCGCAGCACTTCCTGGGCCTGGCCGGCATGCCGCGCCGCATCCCCGACTACAACGTGGCCTTCGCCGATTTCAACATGATCAGTTCCATCGGCGGCTTCGTGTTCGGCGCCGCCCAGCTGATCTTCGTCTACAACATCCTCCATGCCGTGTACCTGTCCCGCAAGAAGGCGACCGAGCGGGTGTGGGAGAGCGCGCACGGGCTGGAATGGACTGTGCCTTCGCCGGCTCCGCACCACACCTTCGCCCTGCCGCCGGTGATCGAGGACAGCCAGTTGGCGCACGGTGACGTGGCCCACTGATGGCCGCCGTGAACGCCCCACGCGGCCACGATCCGGACAAGGTCCGGGCCGGCGTGCGCCGCACGGTCTGGATCTGCGTGGCGGTGGTCGTGGTCCTGCTGGGCCTGTTTTGGGCCCAGCATCTGTGATGGTGGTTTGATTATTGGTGAACACCGGGCGGGTTCGACCGTCCGGATCAGGCAACAGGAAACCCAGACATGGCTCAACGCAGCGCCTATTTCATTCCCACCAACAGCCCGTGGCCGATGGTCGGGTGCCTCGGCATGTTCTGCACGCTGTTCGGTGCGGCGCACTGGCTGAACAACGCCAGCAGCTTCGGCGAGCCCCTGTTCTACGCCGGCATCGCGGTGTTGCTGTTCATGATGTTCGGCTGGTTCGGCTCGGTCATCCGCGAGTCGCTCAAGGGCAACTACAACGACCAGGTGGACACCAGTTTCCGCATGGGCATGATGTGGTTCATCTTCTCCGAGGTGATGTTCTTCGGGGCCTTCTTCGGCGCCCTGTTCTATGCGCGCATCCTGTCGGTGCCGTGGATCGGCGGCGAAGGTCATGGCGTGTTGACCAATGCCTTCCTGTGGCCGGACTTCAGCCCGACCTGGCCGACCAACGGGCCGGCCGACATCGGCGGCCATTTCCAGGCGATGGATCCGTGGGGCATCGCCCTGCTCAACACGCTGATCCTGCTCACCTCCAGCGTCACCGTCACCATTGCGCACCATGCGCTCAAGGGCGGCCATCGCGGGCGCCTGAAGGTGTTCCTGGCCCTGACCTTCATTCTCGGTGCGATCTTCCTGATCTGCCAGGGCTACGAGTATTCCGACGCCTATTCGCACATGAACCTGACGCTGCACAGCGGCATCTACGGTTCCACCTTCTTCCTGCTCACCGGCTTCCACGGCCTGCACGTCACCCTGGGCACCTGCATGCTGATCGTGATCTGGCTGCGCGTGCTCAAGGGCCATTTCGACAAGGACCATCATTTCGGCTTCGAGGCCGTCAGCTGGTACTGGCACTTCGTGGACGTGGTCTGGCTGTGCCTGTTCATCTTCGTGTACGTGTTGTAGGGCGGTACGTACCGATACGCAAAAACCCGCCTCCGGGCGGGTTTTTCATGTGGGACGGGAAGTGGCCGACTGTCGCAGGGACGCGGGTCCGGCGGCCTTGCCGGTACAATGGACCGTCTGTGCTGGATTCAATCAGAGCTTCCCTACTGACCGATGCCGTGCGGTTGCAGCCAGCCCATCCAGATGCCCAGCACGACCATGCCGATCAACAC
>CAZMMO010000470.1:0-1669 GCA_964567365.1 uncultured Rhodanobacteraceae bacterium
CCGCTTCCTCGTTCGGCGTGTCCTTGTTCTTGCCGATGTTGATGCCGAGCACGCCCTTGTAATCGGCGCGCTCGACGTTGCGCACCAGCGCGTCCACGCCGGCGTTGTTGAAGCCCATGCGGTTGATGATGGCCTCGTGTCCGGGCAGACGGAACAGGCGCGGGCGCGGGTTGCCGGCCTGCGGGCGCGGGGTGACCGTGCCGATCTCGAGGAAGCCGAAGCCCAATGCGGCCAAGGCGTCGAGGTACGTGCCGTTCTTGTCCAGCCCGGCGGCCAGCCCCACCGGATTGGGAAAGTCGATGCCGAAGGCGCGGGTCGGCAGGTCGGCGGGTGGGCTCGCGGCCAGCTGCGGGAACCCGCTGCGCTGGGCCACGCCCAGGCTCCACAAGGTCAGGTGGTGGGCGGTTTCGGCATCCAGCTTGAACAGCAGGGGACGCAGGTTGTCGTACATCATGGGCGGGCAACCGGGAAGGAGGCGGCCGGCTCAGGCCAGCCAGTGCAGGGCCAGCATGCCGCCGACGATGCCGGCGGCGACGAACAGCCCGATGCCGCAGCAGATCAGCACGATGCGCAACACGATGCGCAGGGCGAGAGAGTCCGGACGGGGGTTTTCGGCGGCTTCATCCATGCGCGTGATCGATGGGGAGAACGCCGTCCATGATCGCATGAATGGCGTCTTCGTGCCGAGCGCGCAAGGCGGGCAATACCTGCCCCGACCGTCTAGCCGTTCAGGGCCTGGCCGCCGTCCACGCGCAGGGTCTGCCCGGTGATCCAGCCGGCCAGGGGCGAAGACAGGAACAGGGCCACCCGGGCCACTTCCTCGGGGATGCCAAAGCGACCGAAAGGGATGCTGGCCAGCGTGGCGGCGTACAGCCCCGGGTCGTCGTGCTTGCGCTGGTCCCAGATGCCGCCGGGGAACTCGATCGAACCGGGTGCAATGGCGTTGGTGCGGATACCGTGGCGGGCCACCCGCAGCGCCTGCGAGGTGGTGAAGTGGCTCAGGGCGGCCTTGATGGCGGCATACGACGGCCCGCCGGGACGCGGGATCAACGCGGCGATGGAGCTGGTATGCAGGATGCTGGCGTGTGCCGACTGCTTCAGCCAGGGCAGGGCGGCCCGCGAGGTGCGCACCGGTGCCATCAGGTCGATGCGGAAGTTGGCTTCCCAGTCCTCGTCGGCGTCGCGGAAACCGTAGCCGCTGGCATTGTTGACGAGCACGTCGATGCCGCCCAGGGCCTCGGCGGCGGCCGGGATCCAGGCGGCGATGGCATCGGGATCGGCCAGGTCGCAGGTGCGGGTGTCGATGTCGATGGATTCCCGGGCCAGTTCATCGCGCACCTCGGCCAGGCCGGCCTCTCCGCGCGCGCAGACCGAAACGCTGGCACCGGCGCGCGCAAAGGCCTCTGTCATGGCCCGCCCGATACCCCTGCTGCCGCCGGCGATGACGATGCGGTAGCCGGAAAAATCGAAGCGGACGACGGGGTTCGTGGCGGGTGTTTCCAACATGCGGGAAGTCCTGGGGGCGGATGGCGCAATCCGCATATGGCCTTGCGAAGGCCGAGGCGGTTCGTGGTTCGATACCTCACCACGAACGGGGGGTGCGCGCACGAACGGGGGACATGGGGAACTAAGGGAGCCAGCGGAGGGGCACTAAATGCCCAACAAAGAC
>CAZMMO010000471.1:0-1668 GCA_964567365.1 uncultured Rhodanobacteraceae bacterium
CCCACGAGGAAACGGGAAGTCAGGACGCCATGGCGTCCAGTGCCTCGAGCATGGCTTCGGCGCTGGATACCCGGTACTCGCCGGGCGCCTCGATGTGCAGGATCCTGACCACGCCATCGACGGCATACAGGGCGAAACGGCGCGCGCGCAGGCCCATGCCGAAGCCGCTGCCGTCCATGTCCAGCCCCAGCGCCTTGGCGAACAGGCCGTTGCCGTCGGCGAGCATGGCCAGGTCCTGGGGCACGTGCTGCGATTCGGCCCAGGCGCGCATCACGAAGGCGTCGTTGACGGCCATGCAGGCCACCTTGACGCCTCTGGCCCGAAAGTCCTCCAGGTGCTCCACATACCCCGGCAGGTGCTGTTTCGAGCAGGTCGGGGTGAAGGCCCCCGGTACGGCGAACAGCAACACTTTCGCATCGGCAAAAAATTCTCGCGTGGATACCGGCTCGATGCCATCATGGAGCACGTTGAGCGTGGCCTCGGGAAGAGTGTCGCCGGGTTTGATCGTCATGCCGTCCTGTCCGTTTCGGGATGTCCGGGCATGATAGCGCCATCCGCAAGCTCCTCATGCATCCCGCGGCCGGCCGCGGGAGCGTGGCATTGAAAGCCGCGTGGATGAACCTATGTTCTGAGAGGTGTGCGTGCCGCCAGTTTCTTCTGTGGAGAGTGCATGGAATTCAAGGATTACTACGACATACTGGGAGTCAAGCCCGATGCCAGCGAGGCCGACATCAAGTCGGCCTACCGCAAGCTTGCGCGCAAGTATCACCCCGACCGGAACAAGGACGCCGATGCCGAGGAACGCTTCAAGGCGGTCAACGAGGCGCACGAGGTACTCAAGGATGCGGACAAGCGCCGTGCCTATGACGAAATCCGCGCCGGCGGTTACCGCGCCGGCGACCAGTTTCGCCCCCCGCCGGGTTGGAGCAACGCGGGCGGTGGCCCGCAGGGATTCGATTTTCGCGGTGGCAATTTCCAGGGCGCCGACTTCAGCGACTTCTTCGAGAGCCTGTTTGGCCAGGCGGCCGGTCGACACGGCGGCGGCCGCGCACGCGCACAACGCGGCCAGGACGTGACCGCGCATATCGACGTGGACCTGGGCATGGCCTACGCCGGCGGCAAGACCCGCGTGAGCCTGACCGACGGTGGCGGCGGCGAAAAGGTTCTCGAGGTGAAAATTCCCGCGGGCATCCAGAGTGGACAGGTCATTCGCCTGGCCGGCCAGGGGCATCCTGGCTTCGGCGGCGGACCCGCGGGTGACCTGCTGCTCGAGATCGGCGTCCGTCCGAACGCCCAATTTCAACTGGATGGGCGCCAGGTGTCGAGCACCCTGGCCGTTGCGCCATGGGAAGCCGCGCTGGGCTCCACGGTGGACGTGCCGACCCTCGGCGGCACCGTGCAACTGCGCGTCCCACCCGGTTCGCAGTCCGGCCGCAAATTGCGTCTCAAGGGGCGCGGGCTGCCCGGCAAACCCGCGGGAGACCACCTGGTCACGCTGGAAATCCACACGCCCGCTGCCGACAGCGAAGATGCCAAGGCCGCCTACGCCGCGTTCCGCGACGCCTTTGCCGACTACCCGGTCCGGGGCTGACCCGGCCGGAAGCCCCATGTATTTTGGTAAGCTTGCTCCGCCACGGCCTGTGCCCGGATGGCGGAATCGGTAGACGC
>CAZMMO010000472.1:0-1664 GCA_964567365.1 uncultured Rhodanobacteraceae bacterium
AGGCGCCCGATGTTGGGGCTTTCCATGAACAGGTTCAGTGACTGGCTCTGGTCGATGTACGCGCCGCGCGCGGCGGCGTGGTCGATCAGGGCTTTTTGCGGCAGCTCCCAGGCGGTGCGGTAGATGTGGCGCAGTTCGGCGGGGATGGCGTCGATGGACTGGAGGGAGCCGTCGGCGCGCTTGATGGCGGCGCGGATGTCCTCGGTCCACAGGCCCAGCGTCTTCAACTCGCCGACGAGGTGGCGATTGACGAGCACGAAGTCGCCGGACAGGGTCTCGCGCTTGAACAGGTTCGAGACCTGCGGCTCGATGCAACTTTCGCAGCCGGCGATGGAAGCGATGGTGGCGGTGGGCGCGATGGCGATCATCAGCGAATTGCGCAGACCTTGGCCGCGGATGGTTTCGCGCAGCTTCTCCCAGCGTTCGGGGTCGGCCGGACGGGCTTCCGGCCAGTAGTCGAATTGCAGCTCGCCGCGCGCGGCGCGGGTGTCGGCGAAGCCGGGATGCGCGCCGTGGGTCTTGGCCAGTTCCGTGGAGGTGACCAGGGCGTGGTAGAGGATTTCCTCGGCGATGCGTGCCGAAAGCGCGATGGCCTCGTCGCTGTCGAAGGCCAGGCGCAGGCGGAAGAAGACGTCCTGCAGGCCCATCACGCCCAGGCCCACCGGGCGCCATTTTTCGTTGGCACGCCGGGCCGGTTCGATGGGGTAGTAGTTGAGGTCGATGACGCGATCGAGCTGGCGGATGGCCAGTCGCACGGTGTCGGCCAGTTTGGCGTAGTCGACCTGCCAGCGGTTGTCCTCGCCGCGCACGAGGTGATGCGCGAGGTTGATCGAGGCCAGATTGCACACGGCCGTTTCGTCGGCCGAACTCACTTCCAGGATTTCGGTGCACAGGTTGGACAGGTGCACCACGTTGCCGGCTTTGGCGGTCTGGTTGCAGGTGGCGTTGGCGCGGTCCTTGAAATTCATCCAGCCGTTGCCGGTCTGCGCCAGGGTGCGCAGCATGCGCGCGTACAGGTCGCGTGCCTTCAAGGTGCGTTCGGCGAGCCCGTCGCGTTCGGCCTGTGCGTAGGCACGGTCGAAGGCCTCGCCGGTCAGGTCCATCAGGCCGGGCACCTTGTTGGGGTCGAACAACGACCAGTCTTCGTCCGCCTCGACGCGACGCATGAACAGGTCGGGAATCCAGTTGGCGATATTGAGGTTGTAGGTGCGCCGCGCCTCGTCGCCGGTGTTGTCGCGCAATTCCAGGAACTCCATGACGTCGGCGTGCCAGGGTTCGAGATAGGCGCAGGCCGCGCCCTTGCGCCGGCCGCCCTGGTTGACCGCGGCCACCGAGGCGTCCAGCGTCTTCAGCCACGGCACCAGGCCGTTGGACTGGCCGTTGGTGCCGCGGATCAGCGAGCCGCGCGCGCGGATGCGCGACCACGCCACGCCGATGCCGCCGGCGAATTTGGACAGCCGCGCGATATCGGTGTAGCGCGCGTAGATGCCCTCGAGCGAATCCTCGGGCGAGTCGAGCAGGTAGCACGAGGACAGTTGCTCGTGGCGGGTGCCGGCGTTGAACAGCGTGGGCGAGCTGGGCAGATAGTCGAGCGACCACAGGCGCCGGTACAGCGCCAGCGTCTCGTCCATGTCGCCGCCGCCCAGCGCGCAGGCCACGCGCAT
>CAZMMO010000473.1:0-767 GCA_964567365.1 uncultured Rhodanobacteraceae bacterium
CGCGCACGCCGGCATCCAGCGCCGCGCGCACGCAGGCGTAGTCGGCGGCGGTATGGCCGGCGCTGACGACCACGCCGCGATCGATGAAGGCCCGGATGGTGTCCACGGGCACCCGATCGGGAGCCAGGGTCAGCAAGGTGGCGCCTTGTTCGAGCGACCCGACCAGGGCCACGTCCTCGGCATCGGGGATGCGGAACTTGCCGGCGTCGTGCACGCCCTTGCGGGCCGGGGCCAGGAACGGGCCCTCGATATGGATGCCGAGGATGCCGGGCACGCCCTCGGCCATGGCGGCGTCGACCGCCGCGATGGCCTCGCGCATCACCTCGCGGTCGTCGCTGATCAGGGTCGGCAGCAACCCGGTGGTGCCGAAACGCCGGTGCGCGCGCGCGATGGCGCGGATGCCCTCGACCGTGGGCGCGTCGTTGAGCAGGACACCGCCACCGCCGTTGACCTGGCAATCGATGAAGCCGGGCAGCAGGTAACAGCCGGCCAGATCGTGCCGCTCGGCCTGGCGCACACGCGGATCCGAAGGCAACGCCAGGCCGCTGATGCGGCCTTCGTCGACCAGCACGGCAAAGCCGGTCTGCAATCCGTGGCTGGTCAGGACGCGACCGTTGACGAGGGCGATAGTCATACAGATTTCCTTGGGTTTCGCCATCCCCCTGTAGGAGCGGGCCCGGGGGGGGGGGGGGGGGTGGGCGGGGGGGGGGGGTGGGGGGGGGGGGCGGGGGGGGGGGGGGGGGGGGGGGGGGGGGGGGGGGGGGGGG
>CAZMMO010000473.1:777-1654 GCA_964567365.1 uncultured Rhodanobacteraceae bacterium
TGCCGGCGCGCCCCTGGGCGCGATCGGATTGAAGCCCGCTCGGCGCTGCTGCCGATCGCGCCCAGGTGCGCTCCTACAGGGATGGCCGTGATGAAGAATCAGACGGTTTCGGTGACCTTGTTCAGATGCGGCGGCTTGTCCGGATGGTGGCCGCGCGCCAGGGCCAGCGCGTTGACCGCGCGGTAGAACGACTGCACGGCCAGCAGCGGTGCACACAGCGGGTGCGGCGCCGGCACCACCGGCAGGGCGTCGGCATGGTCGTCGCCGGGCACGGCCGTCCACACGCGGGCCTGGCGCTGGCGGAACTCGCGCACCACGGCCTGGGTGCCGGCCAGCGTGCCGTCGTCCTGGCCGATGGCCAGGACCGGAAAATCGCGGCCCACCAGGGCCATCGGCCCGTGCTTGACTTCGGCACTGCTGAACGATTCGGCATGCAGGCCGCAGGTCTCCTTGAATTTCAGGGCCATTTCCTGGGCCGCGCCGTAGCCGAAGCCGCGCCCCAGCACGAACAGGTCGTGCGCCCCGCGCAGACCCTCGACCAGGGGCGTCCAGTCCTGCTCGAAGGCGCGCCGCATGGCCTCGGGGGTTTCGTACAGGGCCGTGAGCAAGGGCGTGTGATGGGTCCAGTGCGCCACCAGGTGCACGATCGCGGACAGGGTGGCCAGATAGCTCTTGGTGGCGGCCACGCTGTGCTCGGGGCCCGCGCGCAGCGGGATGACCGTGTCGGCCATGTCCGCCAGCGGCGAATCCTCGACGTTGACCAGCGCCACCACGCGCGCGCCGGCGGCCCGTGCGGCCTCGGCGTTGCGCAGCAGATCCGGGCTCTTGCCCGATTGCGAAATCACCACGTACAGCGCATCGCTCAACTGCTGGGCCA
>CAZMMO010000474.1:0-1653 GCA_964567365.1 uncultured Rhodanobacteraceae bacterium
GACGGGAATGCCGCGGCGTTTCCCGTCCAGTACCTCGCCGGCGTCGCGCCCGGCACAGTCGCTGTCCACGACGGCCCGGACCCGAAACCGGGTCCCCGCGCGGATCAAGCCATGCGTCACCTTGCCATTGGAGTTTCGCAACCCTCCCTGGGCAATCACGATTGCATCGTCAGACATGTTGTTTCCTTGGATTACTCATACTCGTACCGACCACCGGTACGCCCATGCAAGGAACCTCTAAAGCCACCCAATTTCCCGTCATTCCTGCGCAGGCAGGAATCCAGTGTCGTTGCTCCCAAAGACACTGGGCCCCAGCCTTCCTCGCTCCTCAAAGCCGCAGCCATCCATGGCTGCTCCCCGCGTGCGCTGGGGTGACGGGTTATTCGAGGTTCTCTGTACAAACAAGCTCATCCCCAACCCATCGCCCCATCCGCCACCATAGCCGGGGCCGGATCAGGAAGCATACAAGCCCTCCTGCAAATCCAACGGGAAACGGGACCGAGAAAAAGGGCGGCCTGCTTGCCGTTGCAGGCCACCCAGCGGGAAATTCCCGACGCGCTCAGCGACCCTCCATGTCGCGGCTCTCGTCAGTAGCGGAAGGAGAAGGTCAACGCCCCGTAACGCGCCGGCTGGAACGAAATCGGCTGCAGGAACGTGGAATCGATCGTGTTGGAGATGCTCCCCTGCGCGGTCTGATCCACGAACGTGGTCGCCTGGCGGTTCAACACGTTGAAGACGCTGAGCTTGGCCATGAAATCCTTGTCCTGACCGAACTTGTACTCGTAGGTCAGGCTGAGGTTCAAATTGTAGATCGTCGGCGTACGTCCGTACCCACCACGACCCCAGGATTTGAAAACCCAGTCTTCCGAATTTGGCGAAGTACACTTCTGTACGCAGACGAACTCGCTCCAGTACGAATAGCTGTCGTACGGATCGCCGACACCCATGGCGGTGATCGGGTTGCCCGAGCTGGCCAGGAACGTGCCGCCGACCTTCCAATGGGAATTGAAGGCGTAGGCGCCTCGCAGTTTCAACACGTTGCGGCGATCGTTGGGCAGGTCGCCGCTGAACCAGTTGACGTACGGCGTATCCCAGTTCTCCGTGCGGTTGGTGGCGTCGTAGTCGCTGTCGGTATTGACCGGGCCCTCGGCATTGCCGCGGTTCCACGACAACACGTAGGTGGCGTCGAAGAACCACTTCTCGTCCCAGGCGCGATGCAGCTTGAAGGTCAACCCCGTGTAGGTGCGCTTGGGCGAATTCCAACCCCGCTGCCCCAGGTAGTTGCCCTGATTGTCGTACATGGCCCAGCCCTGCTTGGACGTGTCGATGTTGATCCAGCCATCGGCCGTGCCATCACAGTTGGTGTCGCCCCAGACGGTCATCTCCTCGCCCGGGTTGCCCATGACCCAGCCCACGCCGCCGGTGGAACCGCCGCATTCCGGCGTGGCGGTGATGTGCATGTCGTCGATGGCGCCGTGCAGGGTGCGGTAGGTGGCGGACACGCCCCAGGACCATTTGTCGGTGAGCATCTGCTGGAAGCCCAGGATGAACTCGTCCTGGTAGACCGGGTCCATGTCGCGGTCCACGCCCGAACGCAGGTCGCCGACCTTGCCGTCGCCCTGGTCGTCGCTGAAGCTTCCCAGCTGCTGGCCC
>CAZMMO010000475.1:0-1649 GCA_964567365.1 uncultured Rhodanobacteraceae bacterium
TCGTCGACCTTGGTCTGCAGATAGATCGCCTCGCCCAGGTTCTTGACCAGGTCGAGCTGGGTCTCCAGCCAGTCGATGTGCTCTTCCTCGGACTTGAGGATGTCCTCGAACAGCTCGCGGCTGGTGTAGTCGCCCACCTGCTCGCAATGCGCGATGGCGGGCTTGAGGTCGGCCAGGGCCGCCTGTTCCAGCTTCAGGTCGCATTCGAGCGCCTCGACCGGCGTCTGGCCGACCAGCAGCTTGCCGAGCCGCTGCAGGTTGGGCAGGCCCTCCAGGAACAGGATCCGCTCGATCAGCAGGTCGGCGTGCTTCATCTCGTCGATCGACTCGCCGTGCTCGTGCTCGGCCAGTTCCTTGTAGCCCCAGTTGCGATACATGCGCGAATGCAGGAAATACTGGTTGATCGCGGTCAGCTCGTTGGTGAGCTGGGTGTTGAGGAACTCGATGACCTTCTTGTCGCCTTGCATGGCCGTCTCCGTTGCATGGGGGATGGACACGACTATAGCGCCACGCAAAAAAGCATGACGAAACGCAAATGGGGATGGTTCGCGGGTGCGTTGACAGGTACGAGTGCGGTCGCTTCAGGCCGCGACGGTCACCGGCAGGTCGAGACAGATTTCGCGCACGGCCTCGTTGAAAATACGCCGGGCTTCCGTCTTGCAGCAGCCGCAGCAGGTCGAGCAGCCGGTGCATGCCTGCAGGTCGGCGAAGCTGCGCACGCCGTCCTCCGCCGCTTGGCGGATATCCTTGTCGGTCACGGATTGGCAGATGCAGACATACATTGGCAAAACCTCACGGTTGCCAATTCAAACGCAAATGCGAATGATTGTCAATATGAAGACGATGCGGACCTGCGCGGCTCCCGCCGCCCCGCCGCGGCCCGCGGCGGCCGTCCCACGCGGACCCGGCAGGCATCCTCCACCATCGGCGCAAATTGCCGCAGGGCGCGCTCGTAGACCTGGCGCTTGAACGGCACCACGTGCTGCGCCGGGTACCAGAAATCCACCCAGCGCCAGGAATCGAACTCGGGCTCGTCCGTCGCATCCAGGCACAGATGCCGTTCATGGCCGACGAAACGCAGCAGGAACCAGACCTGCTTCTGGCCGATGCACACCGGCCGCTGGTGCCGGCGCACGTAGCGTCGCGGCAGGCGGTAGCGCAGCCAGCCCGGCGTGGTCGCCAGCACTTCCACATGGTCGGGGTCGAGGCCGGTTTCTTCCTGCAGCTCGCGGTACATGGCCTCCAGCGGCGTCTCGTCGCTGCGCATGCCGCCCTGCGGAAACTGCCAACCATCACGATGCACGCGGCGCGCCCAGAACAGGCGGCCATCGCCGTTCAGCAACACAATGCCCACGTTGGGGCGATATCCGTCAGCATCGATCATGCCGGCCTCCTCGCGGGCCGCCCGCGGCCGCCTGCACAGCACGCACATCGCACTGCCCGCCACGGCCAATGCTCCGATGCTGCCACAGCCCACCATCCCCGGCAAGAACGGACACTTGAACCGCAACGCCCCCGCCACTACACTTTCGCGCCCTGCGTGAGAGCATTTGCCCACGCCCGCAAGGCTATGTAGCTCAGCTGGTTAGAGCGCGGCACTCATAATGCCGAGGTCGGTGGTTCGAGCCCACCCATAGCCACCATTTCCA
>CAZMMO010000476.1:0-1611 GCA_964567365.1 uncultured Rhodanobacteraceae bacterium
AAGCCGCAGGAGTCGGCCAGATCGACGAAGCCGGGGAACGACGTGGCCACGTTGGCGCAGTCGCGGATGCGGACCGGGGTCTGCGCCACCAGGCCGGCAACGGCCAGGCTCATGGCCAGGCGGTGGTCGCCCAGGCTGTCGACCTGGCCGCCTTGCAGGCGGCCGCCGGTGATGCGGGCTCCGTCCGGGGTTTCCTCGACATCGACGCCCAGGACGCGCAATGCCGCGGACATGCCGGCAATGCGGTCGGTCTCCTTGACACGCAGTTCCGCGGCGCCACGCACGGTGGTGACGCCGTTGGCCACGGCGGCGGCCACGAACAGGGCCGGGAATTCGTCGATCATGTCCGGCACCAGGGTCTGCGGGATGTCGGCGCCGGTCAGCGGGCGGTAGTTGACGACCAGGTCGCCCACGTTTTCGCCCGCCACTTGCCGCACGTTCTCCTCACGGATGTCGGCGCCCATCAGGCGCAGGGCGTCGAGCAGACCGGTGCGGCGGGGGTTGAGGCCGACACTGCGCAGGCGCAAGGCCGAGCCCGGCACGACGCAGGCCGCGACGAGGAAAAACGCCGCCGAGGAAAAATCCGCGGGCACCTCCACGTCGGTGGCCCGCAAACGTCCGCCCGCATGCAAGTGGACCTCGCCCGGGGCAAAGTCGAGCGGCCACCCGAAGGCGGCCAGCATGCGCTCGGTGTAGTCGCGCGTGGGGCGCACCTCGTGCACCACGGTGTCGCCTGCGGCGTACAGGCCCGCCAGCAGCACGGCGGACTTCACCTGCGCACTGGCCATCGGCGGCGTGTACTCGATGCCGGCCAGCGACTGCCCACCGTGTACTTTCAACGGCGGACGCCCGCCCTCGGCGGTATCGATGCGGGCGCCCATGGCGCCCAGCGGGTCGGTCACGCGGCGCATGGGCCGGCGCGACAGGGAGGCATCGCCCACCAGTTCGCTGTCGAAGGCCTGCCCGGCAAGCAGTCCCGCCAGCAGGCGCATGCCGGTACCCGAGTTGCCGCAATCGAGCAAGCCCGAGGGGGCATGCAGGCCATGCAGGCCGACACCGCGCACCACGCGTTCCTGTGCCGCCGGAGTCTGGATGTCGACCCCGAGCTGCTGCAGGACGCGCGCCGTGGCGCGGGTGTCCTCGCCTTCCAGGAACCCGCGTATGTGCGAGGTGCCCTCGGCCAGGGCCGAAAGCATCAAGGCGCGATGCGAGACCGACTTGTCCCCGGGAATGTCGATGCCGCCATGCAGGCCGCCACTGGCCCGACTGGTCCAGTCCACGCTCACGGCACGGCCACGGGATAGGAACCGAGAATCTTGATGCGCGCCGCATGCGGCTTCATGCCGTCCACCGCCTTGCGTACCACGGCGTCCTCGATGTGCCCGGCGACGTCGATGAAAAACGCGTATTCCCACTTGCCCTCGTGGGCCGGCCGCGATTCGATGCGGTTCATGCTGAGGTTGTGCTCGGCCAGCGGCGCCAGCACGTGGGCCAGCACGCCCGGCTGGTCCTTGATGAAGACCAGGATCGAGGTGCGGTCGTTGCCCGAGGGCGGGAACAGTTCGCGCCCCAGCACCAGGAAGCGCGTGGTGTTGTCGGAGCGGTCCTCGA
>CAZMMO010000477.1:0-1607 GCA_964567365.1 uncultured Rhodanobacteraceae bacterium
TGAAGTGGTCAAGTCTTTTGGGACACGAAGCTAGGAGTTTTAGAGTGCCAGCGCATCGACGACGGCGGGCGCGACGGGCTCAAGACGCATTGAGACATAGTGCGTCCGCATGACGGACCGACAGGCAGTGCCCGACCTACGCGCGACGGGTGCGCCCGGATGCGTTCCTGCAGACGACGGAGGCTGCATGTGATGTCGGTGCCATAACGTCACTGCGGCACCCGTTACACTGGCGCGATATATCCAGGAAAGCTCTCAGTGAACCTGCCCTTTCCGCTTCCGCCGTCTGTGCGTTGGCAACGCCTGCTGTTGGCAACCCTCCTCCTGCTGGTGCTGCTGGCCGGTGCCTGGTGGGCCTACCATCCCGGCCTCTCCGGCGGTTTCCAGTTCGACGACTTCGCCAATCTGCCGGTGCTGGGGGCGACCGGGCCGGTGGACGACTGGGCCACGTTCTGGCGCTATATCACTTCCGGCGACGCCGACCCCACCGGACGGCCCGTGGCGTTGCTGAGCTTTCTGATCGATGCGCACGACTGGCCGGCGGACCCGCGGCCGTTCCTGCGTACCAGCGTGATCCTGCACCTGGTCAATGGCGCGTTGTTGTTTTTGTTGCTGCGGCAACTGGGCCGGACCTGGCTGGAGCGTACGGCCCTTTGTTGTAGGAGCGCACCTGGGCGCGACGGCCTCGAGGCCCGTTCAGGGCTGATGCCGTCGCGCCCAGGTGCGCTCCTACAGGGTCGTGTGGAGCTGGCCGCGTTGGTGGGGGCGGGGTTGTGGTTGCTGCATCCGCTGTTCGTGTCCACCACGTTGTATATCGTGCAGCGAGAGGCGATGTTGCCGGTCCTGTTCACTTTGCTGGGCCTGCTGGCCTGGTTGCGCGGGCGCCGCAAGATGCTCGCCGGCGCCACCATGCGCGGCCTGGCCTGGCTGGTGCTGGGGCTGGGCGTGTGCACGGTGCTGGGGGTGCTGTCCAAGGCCAATGGCATCCTGCTGCCGGCGCTGGCGCTGGTGATCGAGGCGACCTTGTTCGCCGGACCGGCCGGAGCCGGCGACATGCCCGGGGCACAGGAGAAAATCCCGGGATGGACCCGGGGCAAGGCCCGTGCCTGCGTGGGATGGTTCCGCAACCGCTCGCCTTACGCATGGGCAATGGGGGTGCTGGCCGGGCTGCCGGCGGCCTTCGTGGCCTGGTATCTGCTGCACGCCGGATACAACGGCATCGTGCATGGTGTTTCATCGGCGCGACCGTGGACGGAGGGCCAGCGCCTGCTGACCGAGCCGCGCGTGCTGATGGATTACCTGCAACTGCTGTGGCTGCCGCGCCCGTTCACGCCGGGGCTGTTCAACGACCAGATCCGGGCCTCCACCTCGCTGCTGGCACCGTGGACCACGTTGCCGTGCCTGTTGGCGGTGCTGGGCCTGATCGTGGGGGCGTGGCGGGTGCGCAGGCGCTGGCCGGCGCTGGCACTGGCGGTGCTGTTCTATTTTGCGGGGCAGGCGCTGGAATCGTCCACGATCGCGCTGGAGTTGTATTTCGAGCATCGCAACTATTTGCCGGCGATGTTGATGTTCTGGCCGCTGGCGTTGTGGCTGTGCGGAGTACCGCA
>CAZMMO010000478.1:0-1607 GCA_964567365.1 uncultured Rhodanobacteraceae bacterium
GCTGCTTGGCCTGACCATGCTCGCTGCGCTGGCCGCGCCGGCGATGGCGCAGCAACCAGCGCCCGACAACCCGTTGGCACTCGATGCCGAAGCCGTGAAGGAAGCAGGCATCGTGCTGGCAAAGGTCACGCCACGCATGTTGACGGATGAACTGAAAGCGCCGGGCGAAGTGAAAGCCAACGCCTACGCCACGGTTCTGGTATCGCCACGGGTGGAATCGCAGGTGCTGGCCCGCAAGGCCCAGCTCGGCGACCTCGTGAAAGCCGGCGATCCACTGGTCGTACTTTCCAGCGCCAAGGTGGCAGCCACGCAAAGCGCCTTGATCGTGGCGGAACTGGACTGGCAGCGTATTTCCGCGCTGGGGTTGAAGGCGGTTTCGGCGCGTCGCTACAACGAGGCCAAGGCCGCTCGTGACCTGGCTCGTGCCAAACTGCGCGCCTACGGATTGACCAAAGCGCAGATCAGCACGTTGCTCCGCAAAGGCTCATCGGCGGCGGACGGCAGTTTCAAGTTGCTGGCGCCCGTGGATGGCCGAATCACCACCGACGATTTCCTGATCGGCGAACGCGTCGAGCCGGGGCGCACCTTGTTTACACTGGTCAAGGAGGACTCGGTATGGGTCGAGGCGCAACTCGCCCCTGCCGATGCCGAACAGATCGAAGCGGGAGCGAATGTCCGCGTGCTGGCGCATCATACCTCGCTTGCCGGCACGGTGGTGCAGCGCTCGCATCAGACCAACGAACGTACCCGCACCGTGCCCGTGCGCATCAAGGTCGACAATCGCAAGGATCTGCTGCACCCGGGCGAACTGGTTGAAGCGCGTCTGGCTGTCGGCGGCAGTTCCGAAGTGCTCGCGGTTCCAGCCAAAGCCATCGTGCTGCTGCAGAATCAGTCCACGGTGTTTCTGGCCAAAGGCAAAGGCCGATTCGAGCCGGCACCGGTACTCACCGGCGAAACCCGCGGCGGCTGGACGGTCGTCACGCAGGGCCTAGAAACCGGCGATACCTATGTGCGCAAGGGTGCCTTCGCGCTCAAGGCGCGCTTGTTGCGCTCGCAGCTGGGAGAGGAATGATGCTCGAACGTCTCGTTGCGCTCTCCCTGCGTTACAAGGTGCTGGTGCTGATCGCCTTCGTGGTGATCGGTTTTCTGGGCTTCCAGGCCGCGCGCCAGCTACCCATTGATGCCTTCCCCGACGTGACGCCGGTGCAGGTGAACGTCTACACCGAGGCTTCCGGACTGGCTGCCGAGGATGTGGAGCAATTGCTTACCGTGCCGGTCGAATCGGCACTTGCCGGCCTGCCCGACGTACGCCAGATCCGTTCGACCAGCCTGTTCGGGTTGTCCTACGTGTCGGTGTTTTTCGACGACAGCATGGACATCTACTTTGCCCGCCAGCTCGTCAGCCAGCGCCTGCAACAAGTGGGCGATCGTCTTCCGCCCGGCTACGGCAAGCCCGAAATGGGACCCAACACGTCGGGATTGGGTCAGGTGTTCTGGTACACCGTCGAACGTGCCGATAAAAAACTCAAACAGGTCGGAAAGGCCGGAACCATCAGCGACATGGAGCTGCGCACGTTGCAGGACTGGACCATCCGTCTGATTCTGCG
>CAZMMO010000479.1:0-1602 GCA_964567365.1 uncultured Rhodanobacteraceae bacterium
ATCGCCCAGTTGCGCGCCAGGTTGGCGCCGGAAATCTTCTTGATGCGCGACAGCGGTTGCTCCTCGACCTCGCCGAACTTGGCGAAATCGACCTTGGGCCACGGCAGCAGGCTCAGGCCGCCGACGGCGCCGGGCGCACCGCCCGGACGGGCGCCCGAGGCCAGCGCATGCTTGACGTAGCCCTGCACATCCTCGCGCGTGATGCGCCCCTTGCGGCCGGTGCCGTCCACCTGCCGGATGTCCACGCCCAGCTCGCGCGCGAAGGCACGCACCGCCGGGCTGGCATACGGGGCCTCGCCCGGCAGGTGCACTTCGCCCGCTTCGATGGGCGGCTTGCGCGGACCGTGGCGCGGCTCCGGCGGCGGGGCGGACCGGGGAGCGGGCGCGGGTGCCGGTTCGGGAGCGGATTCGGGTTCCGGCTCGGAGGCGGGCTCCGGTTCGGGGGCCGGCGCGGGGGCGGGCGCGGACTCGTCCTGCTTCCGGTCGCCGTCCTGCTGCTCACCGTCCTGCGCCGCTTCCACCAGGGCCACCACGGCGCCCTCGGATACCTCGTCCCCCTCGGACACCTTGACCTCCTTGACCGTGCCGGCAAAGGGCGCGGGCACTTCCATGGTGGCCTTGTCCGATTCCAGCGTGATCAGACTGTCATCCTTGCCGATCGTGTCGCCCGGCTTGACCAGAACCTCGATGACCGGCACGTTGTCGAAACCGCCGATATCGGGAATACGCACTTCTTTGACTTCGGCCATGGGGCCTCCTGCGGGGGATGGTGGACACGCCACCCGGCGGGTGGCGTCGCCAAACGGCGACAAGGACACGCCATGATAATGCGAATGCATCCCCATGTTGAGCCGTGTCGTCGCGTGCGGGCCCGGAAACGGCCGCCGGAAACCCTGCGGAAACGGCTTTGGCGCCCCCGGCAAAACCCGTGGGCATATCGACGCCGCGACTGCGGACGGCAAGCCCCGGCGCCGGCGCGCGGGACTCAGCGGCCGAACTGCCCGCGCACCGGCGCGCGACCCAGATGCCAGGACAACCACGCCAGCACGGGTACGGCGGCCAGCTTCAGCCCCATGCCCACCAGGTAGTTCCGCCGCGCCCGTTCCACCAGCACCCGGGCGCTGTCGGCGAGCTTGGGCAATGACATCAATTCCTCGGTGCGGTGGCTGAAACCGGACCAGTGCGCGGCCAGCACCAGGGCCGTGACCAGCAACCACAGCGCCAGCAGGCCCGCGACCACGCGCAGCGCAAACCACGCCCAGCCGCGCCGCAGCAAGGCCGCAGCGGCGACCGTGAGCGTGATGCAGGCTCCCAGCAGGTACGCGATGTCCCAGGCCAGCATGCGCGTCAGCGCGGCATGCGACGGATCCTGACCGCCCTTGCGCAGCCACTCCGCCACCTGCCAGGCGTGCACGCTGTACTGGAAAATGCCGAACACCGCCAGCAGCAACAGCAGCCAGGTCACCACCCTCCAGCCGGAGAGCCCGAGGCGTGAGGCCGGCGGCACCGCGGATTTTCGACCCATCGCGCGCAATCCCGTTCAAGAAGGCACTGCAGTGTACCCGCGAAAGCACGACCCCCGCTCACCCGCCTGGGGCCCGC
>CAZMMO010000480.1:0-1601 GCA_964567365.1 uncultured Rhodanobacteraceae bacterium
CTGAACTGGAACATCAACGACAGCAACGTGCTCAGCGTGAGCATGCTGCAGATGCAGATGAAGTCGTGGAGCACCACCCACGACTATGACTACAACACGCACCAGACCGGCGATTTCCTGCGCCAGAACAACGGATACAAGACTTCCTTCCTCACTTGGGTGGCCAACTACACCTCGTACATCACCGACGATCTGACCCTGCATGCCATGTTCGGCAAGCAGCACGGCGAGTACTACGTGGTCGCGCCTTCGTATCCCGGGTATGACCCGACAGTGGCTCCCATCCTCGGCGCCGGAAGCCAGGATCCCAACATGACCCCCAACGGATTGCCGGTCTACAGCCCGAACCCGACATCCCTGGCATTGTTCAACGAGCACCAGAGCCGGGTCATGAACTATCGCGTGCACTTGGACTATCGGCTGGGCAACCACGATATCTCGTTGGGCGTGGACAACATCAACATCTGGGACAACAACGACGGTTCCCGGCACAGCGGACCGGGGTACGCCTGGTCGTATGGCCACACCGATCCCAACACGGACATCTTTGCGGGTGATCCCAACGTCGCCCCCTGGGCCGGTCCGCCCATTTCGAACGGAACCGGGACTTCGGGCGCAGACGGCTACTACGTCGCCAAGCAGCACGTCCTGAACGTCGCCTCCGTGTTCAGCAGCCAGCGCGCCCAGTACATCGAGGACCGTTGGCAGGTGACGCCCACCCTGCTGCTGGACCTGGGCCTGCGCAATTCGCAGTTCACCAACTACAACGCCTTCGGCGTGCCCTACATCCGCCTGACCAAGCCGCAGTGGTCGCCGCGTCTGGGCTTCAGCTGGGACGTGAACGGCGATTCGACGCTGAAGATCTTCGGCAATGCCGGCCGCTACTACCTGGCCATGCCGAGCAAGTCCGCGTTGTGGGTCGGCACCAAGCAGAAGCTGGTCAACCTGTACGGCACCTACACCGGCATCGACCCGGTGACCGGTGCGCCGATCGGCTTCCAGCCGGTGCCGCAAAACCCGTCCACCGGCGTTTCGCCCAACAACCAGTACGGCAACACCCAGACGGATCCGAAGCTGGTCACGGCCAAGAACATCCAGGCCGAGTACTCGGACAACTACGTGCTGGGCCTGAAGAAGCAGTTCCACATGATGGGCAGCTCGTGGGTGTTCGGTGCCACCGCGTCCCTGCAGCGGCTGGGCCGCATCATCAACAAGTACGGCGACATCCAGCGCGAGTGCGCCGCCGCCCGGGCCCAGGGCCTGGACTTCATGACGGCGGCAAACTGCGGCCAGTTCACGCAGAGCATCCTGCTGATCAACCCCGGCGAAAAGGCCGTCGTTCGCGTTCCGGATCCCGAAGGCAACATCCACAGCTTCGATCTGACGCTGGCCGACCAGGGCTACACCCACCTGCCGAAGCGCAAGTATGCCGCCCTGGACCTGTCGCTGGAGCACAAGTGGGACGGCAAGTGGTTTGCCCGCATGGACTACGTCTTCTCGAAGACGTACGGCACGGACGAAGGTCCGGTATCGGCCCAGCACAACCAGGCCGGTTCCTACGACTCGATCAATGCGTCGTGGCAGTTCCCCGAGTTCTCCGA
>CAZMMO010000481.1:0-1577 GCA_964567365.1 uncultured Rhodanobacteraceae bacterium
AGGCGCACGCCGCCCACGTGTCGGCCGCCCCCTGGTGGTCGGATTTCTGGCCGCGATCGCCGGTGCGGTTCTGGCGCCCGCTGTCGCAGGAAGGCTACTGGCGGCTGATGCTGGCCTGCTTTGGCGGCACTGCGCTGGCCATGCACGCGGCCAGCCTGGTCCTGCACCTGCTGGCCTCGGCCAGTGTCGGCGTGCTGGCCCTGGTCGTGGCCCGGATCTGCCGATGGCCGCGACCGCGGCAGACCGCCGTCTTCGCCGGCCTGGTCTACGCGATCCTGGCCATGCACCTGCTGCCGGTGCATTGGGCGGCGGCGGCCAACAACTCGATGCTGACCGTGTTCACGTCACTGGCATTGGCCGCATGGCTGCATGCCTTGCACACGCACCATCGTCATCGCCTGCCTGCGCTCGCCTGCATTCCGCTACTGCAGATGCTGGCCTTGCTGACCAAGGAATCGGCCGTACTCGTTCCACTGCTGATGGCGGTGATCGGCCTGTTTGCCGGGCGCGGGCGATGGCCGCGCGGGAACACCCTGGTGTGGACTGTTTGCGTTGCGGAAGTCGTGGCCTGGCTGTTCCTGGACAGGCATTTCACCGCACATACGGATGCCGCGTACGCCCTGACGCCGGGCTTCAATGTCGTCCGCAACGGCGCGGCCCTCGTGGCCTGGCTGTCGAACGTGCCGCGCGAGTCGGTACGCATGGCCATGACCGGCCACATCGGCCTGGCCCTGGCATGGATGGCCGCTACCGCCTTGCCCATGCTGGGCGCATGGGGGATCGCCCTGCGCCGCGGCCACGCATTCCTGTCATCGCGCCAGTGGCTGGCGGTAGCCCTGTTCGCCGTCATCGCCTACGGGCCCTACTTCCTGCTTGCCTGGAACTGTTACGCGTACTACGCGGCCATTGCCGCCATCGCGCCCGTGATCGCCCTGGCGCGCCTGGGCATGGACCACAGGCGACTGTGGCTGATCGCCGCCCTCGTCGCCGCCTCGTCCTGGGTGGCGGTGGCGGGCACGCGGCAAGCCGCCCGACCCGCCCTGATCGCCCGCGCCCAGTGGGGCGAAAACCTGCTGCGGCAGGTCGAAAAGCAGCCCGTTGGCACGCCCTTGTGGGTGCAAACCAGCAACAGCCGTCGTTTCTACGCCGTGGGCGGCGCGGGCCTGGCCTGGCGCCTTGGCATCAAGCCGGGCGCCGTCCATGTGACCCGGCGCTGTCCCGCGGCCGCAAGACACTGTCTGGTCATCGGCAAAAACGGCCGCTGGCACTGGCGGCCGCAGTAGGACGGCTCACCCGTTGGTGGCTGTGCCGGCCATTCCATCGTCGGCCATTTCATCCAGGCGGGCCACCTCGCCGTCCGGCAACGCCAGCGTGGCGGCGGCCAGGTTCTCACGCAGGTGCGCCACCGACGAGGTACCGGGAATCAGCAGGATGTTCGGCGAACGCTGCAACAGCCACGCCAGCGCAACCTGCATCGGCGTGGCGTCCAGGCGCGCGGCCACGTCGTCCAGCACGGACGACTGCAAGGGGCTGAACCCGCCCAGCGGGAAGAACGGCACGTAGGCGATGCCGTCGCG
>CAZMMO010000482.1:0-1574 GCA_964567365.1 uncultured Rhodanobacteraceae bacterium
CTCATCCCCGGCACCGTCGGCGCCGCGCCGATCCAGAACATCGGCGCCTACGGCGCGGAAGTGGCCGAATTCCTCGAGAGCGTGGAAGCCTGGGACACCTGCGAAAAGCGCGTCGTCACCCTCGACAATGCCGCCTGCGCGTTCGCTTATCGCAACTCGCGCTTCAAGCGCGAACCGGACCGCTACATCGTCACCGCCGTACGCTTCCTGCTGCCGCGCGAACACGCGCTGAAACTGGAGTACGCGGGCATCCGGCAGCAACTCGAACGCATGGGCAACCCGCCTCCTACGCCGTATCTCGTGGCTGAAGCCGTACGCACCCTGCGCAAGCGCAAGCTGCCCGACCCGGCCGTCATCGGCAACGCCGGCAGCTTCTTCAAGAACCCCGTCGTGCCCGCGGCGCACGCCGCCGAACTCCACCGCGAACACCCCGACATGATGCAGTGGCCGGTGTCGGACGACGCCGTCAAGCTGTCCGCCGCCTGGCTGATCGAATCCTGTGGATTCAAGGGTTTGCGTGAAGGCGATGCAGGTATTTCGAATCGCCATGCCCTGGTCCTGGTCAACCACGGCCAGGCCGGCGGAGACGAACTGTGGAATCTGGCGCAAAGGGTCATCGCCGGGGTACGCAAGCGCTTCGCCGTCACGCTCGAGCCCGAACCGAGAATCATCGCGTCTGCCTGAACCCGGCCAGGTTACCGGAGAACCGTGGGCGGCCTTACACTGGGCATGCTTCCCACACGGGTCCGAACCATGACCACCGTCTACGACTTCCAGGCCGACCTCCTCGACGGCACGCCGCAAAAACTCGATGCCTGGCGCGGCAAACCGCTGTTGATCGTCAACGTCGCTTCCCGATGCGGGTTCACGCCGCAATACGAAGGACTCGAAGCGCTGTACCGCGCATACAAGGGCCGGGATTTCACGATACTGGGCTTTCCGTGCAACCAGTTCGGGCACCAGGAGCCGGACGACGCGGACGCCATCCGCGATTTCTGCACGAGGACCTACGGCGTGAGCTTCCCGTTGTTCGCCAAGATCGAGGTCAACGGCGCGCATGCGCATCCGCTGTACAAGTTCCTCAAGCACGCCGCGCCCGGGGTGCTCGGTTCGGAGGCGATCAAGTGGAACTTCACCAAGTTCCTGGTCGACCGCGACGGGCAGGTCGTGCGGCGTTACGCATCGGCCGATACGCCGGAGAAGATCGAAAAAGACCTCGCCGACGTGCTGTGACCCGGACGCACCCGGGCGCGCACGTCACCGACGGCTCGGCGACGGCGCCTCTTCGGGTGGACGCACGTCGGGCAGGAACACCGCCAGCAGGCCCAGCAGCGGCAGGAACGCGCAAACCTGGTAGACGAACGTGATGCCGTAATGGTCGGCCAGCAGGCCCAGCACCGCGGCCCCGAGGCCGCCGAGGCCGAACGAGAACCCGTAGAACATGCCCGATACCATGCCGATGCGGTGCGCCAGCATGTCCTGCGCGTACACGATGATGGCCGGGAATGCCGAGGCCAGCACCAGGCCGATCACCACCGTCAGGCCCACCGTCGCTTCCAGCCCCACGTGCGGCA
>CAZMMO010000483.1:0-1565 GCA_964567365.1 uncultured Rhodanobacteraceae bacterium
GGCCGTCGCGCCGATGGTCAGCACGAAGCGTGAGACGCGCGAGGGCAGTTTCAGGTCTTCCTTGGCCACCTTGAGCGCGGTCGGCAGGGTCGCGTTGCTCGACGCCGTGGAGAATGCCATCACCATGGCTTCCTGCACGCCGCGGAAAAAGCGCAGCGGACCCATCCCGCCGAACAGCCGCACGGCCAGCGGATAGACCACGAACATGTGCAGCGCCATCGCCAGCAGGGCCACGCCCACGTAGCCGGCCAGGGTCAGGATCAGGCCCCAGCCGAACAGCGCGGCAAGGTTGAACACCAGGCAGGCCACCGCGTAGGGCGCGAGCCGGATCACCAGGTCGATCAGGGTCATCGAAATTTCGAACAGGCCCTCGACCACGGACTTGAACTGCCGCGCCGCGGGCGAGTCGGCGAGCACGATGCCGATGCCGACCATAAGGGCGAAAAACATCACCGCCAGCACGTCGTTGTCGGCCGCGGCGGCAAACACGTTGCTGGGGACGATCCCCAGCAGCATCTGCATGCCGCCGGGTTGCGTTTCCCCGGAGGCGATGATCGACCCGGCGCGCGAGGCGGCCTGGGCCAGCATGTCGCTGGCGACGGCCGGGTCGACCTCGCCGCCGGGCTGGAGCACGTTGACCAGCACCACACCGATCACGACCGCGATGGCCGACACCACCACGGTATAGGCGAGCGTCTTCCAGCCGATCCGTCCCAGCGCGCGCATGCTGCCCATCTCGGAAATGCCGACCACCAGCGCCGAGAACAGCAGCGGCAGCACCAGCATGAACAGCAGGCGCAGGAAAAGCTGCCCGGCCGGCACCGTGATCCAGGTGGTCAGCCAGTCAAGCCAGGCCGCCTTGCCGCCGGTCAGGGCGTGCACGACCAGGCCGCCACCCAGCCCGACCGCAAAGCCGATTCCCATCTTGGTATGCAGTTTCACCGACATGTTCCTGGACACGGAGGGAACCGTGAACATGGCAGAAAAAGCGCGCCGGGTAACCTGTCAGGGACATCATTGGTTTGGCAACGAATGGCCGTGCGGAACTTTCCTGCCGGGCGTTGCGGTGGAGGTTTCCCGTTGCGCCTGCAGGGGGCCGAGTGGCCGTGAACGGCAACCGGCCGTCCGGACCTCGCTACGCGACGGGTCCGGGATGGTCTGTCGGAAATGTCAGGAGCGACCCGAATTTCGCCGTGGCCGGCCCTTGCCGCGTTTGGGCGTTTGCGCGTGGCTGCCGGTCTGCTTGCGTTGGCCTTGTCGTGCATGCGGGCGATGTTTGGCGCGTCTGCCCGCCGGGTTGCCGCGGCCCGCTCCGGATTGCTGCTTCGGCCGTGCGTTGCTGTCCAGACGCAGTGGCTGCAGGGGTTCGTAGCCGGCCACGGGGACGATTTCGAGCGGATCCTTGAGGATTTTCTGGATATCCCGCAACAGCCCGGTTTCGCCGTGGCTGACCAGGGAGATCGCCAGGCCCTCGGCGCCAGCGCGGCCGGTGCGGCCGATGCGGTGCACGTAGTCCTCGGCCACCATCGGCAGGTCGTGGTTGATGACCAGCGGCAGTTGCTCGA
>CAZMMO010000484.1:0-1564 GCA_964567365.1 uncultured Rhodanobacteraceae bacterium
CCCGGCTGATCATGGGGCTTTGGAGTTTTCCTGCGGCGTGATTTTTTGCAGTTGCTTGGCCGTCAGCTGGCCGCTGATGGCCGTGCGCGTGCCGTCGGCGTGGATCACCAGGGTGCGCGGCGTCTCGCCGCCCCAGTCGGGATCGATCAGGTAGTTGATGCGTTCGGGCGCCGGTTCGGCATACAGGCGCGCGGGGTAGGCCGTCATGTGCATTTTGGCCAGCCGTGTCGTCACGGCGCGGCGGTGGGCGGGGCCGTCGGTGGCGACCAGGACCAGCTGGACGTCGCGCGGGTACTGGTGCTGCAGCTTCGCCAGTTCGGTGAGGTTGGCTTCGCAGTAGGCGCAGTCGAGCGCCCACAACGCGATGATCCGTTCGCCGTGGACGGGAGGCTTGACCAGGGCGGGCACCTCGGCCGCCGTCAACAATGTCGGCGTCCGGGCCTGCGCCAGTGCCGGTACGGCGCAGCACAACAGCAAGGCCAGGATCGCGCGTTTCATCGCGATGTCCCTCCGCCATCGTGGCGAACCGCGACCAGGCGGAATCCGTCGGCGGTGTTCCAGGCGACGTAGGCGTGCCCGTCATGCACCAGCAGCTGCGGCGAGTAGACGGCGACACTTGATGAAGCAATGGCCTGCGGTGCGCCGAAATGGTCGCCGCCGTCGTGCGAGGTGCGCAGCATCAGCCGGTACCCCTTGGCGCCGACCTGGTTCCACGTGACCCATACGGTGTGCCCATGCACGGCGACGTCGGCGTGGCTGGCGCCGGGGCCGCCGATCTGCAACTTGTGCCGCGGCGCATGGCCGGGATCGAGCTGGCCGTACCAGATCGCCGGCCCGTGGCTGGCCTCGTACCACACGCCGTGGCGCGTGCCGTCGGCGGCGATGGCCAGGCCCGGGCCCTGGTGCGGGCAGGCCGCGATCCGCCAGCCGCTGAAGGTTGCGCGCGTGGCGTGGCTCGGCTGGCCGTCGGTATGCAGCACGGCAAAGGCATGGTCGCGGATGTTGTCGCCGAAGACGCCGCGGAAGAAGGTGGCGATCTGGCCGTCCGGCATCTTCGCCAGGGCGATGCGGCAGCATTCGCAGCTGTGGTCCATCAGCTTGTGGTCCGGCGCGAAGGTCTTGCCGCCGTCGCGGGACCAGCTGTAATAGATCGCCGCGCCCAGATAGGGTTTGCCGGCGGCCTGCGCGGCCTCCAGATCGCGCTTGTCGATCCACGCCACCACGATGTCGCCGTTGCCGGCCACGGCCAGCGCGTCGAAGCGGTGGGTGATTTTCGCCAGGTCGTGGTTGACAGTAATCGGCGTCGAGAAGTGCTTGCCGCCGTCCAGGGAGCGGGCGAAGCGCACGTAACCGGTCCAGGGTTTCTGCAGCGGATGCGACCAGGTGACGTAGATCTGCCCGTCCGCGCCCAGCGCGATCTTGGGATGGTTTTCGCCGCTGTCGTAGATGGATTCGGCGACCTCGTTGACGGCGACCGGCGCGCTCAGCGTCTTGCCGAGATCGTCCGAATGGCGCAGCCACACGTGACCGTCGTGCGCCGTCACCACCCACAGTCGTCCGTGCG
>CAZMMO010000485.1:0-1561 GCA_964567365.1 uncultured Rhodanobacteraceae bacterium
TAGTCGAAAGGGTGGAATGACGGGTCATCGGCCTTGTCGAAGGCTTTGCGGAAGAAGGCATCAAATTCCATGCCGGTTCCTTCTTGGTGTCGTGGTGACCCACACGCGCAGTTGCACCGGTTCCCATGCGTCTTCCGGGGCTTCGGTGGCGAGGATGCGGGCGTGGAGTGTGTGGCCGTGGTCGGCCAGGGAAGCGGTCGCGGCGTTGTCCAGGCGAGGCAGGTAGCCGAGCTTGTGCTTGCGCCAGAAGACTTCGATGGCATGTGCGTCGTAGGGATTGTCTGACTGGCGGCGCAGGCTCAGGCGGTGGCCGGGGTGCAGGTGGGCTAGAACCGTGCGGCAGTCGTAATAATGGCTGCCGGCGACGCGGCAGTCCTGCAGATGCAGGTGCGACGACCCCGCTGGATGTGCTCGGGGCGGGCGCGGCAGGGCGGCAAGAGTCAACAGGCTGCCGGTGGCGGCGGTCAGTGTCTTGAGAAAACGGCGTCGTGCCGGGATGGCTTTTTGTGCCGATCCCTTGCGCGATGGATTGGTGTGCACGTCCATGCGAAATTCCCCCTTGGATATCAAGCCTACGCCAGCGATTTCATGGTGACAACTGGGCGAGTATGGTCGTTGTGCCACACGCGTGTCTCATAAGTTGCGACATGCGCGGGGTCATGCCCTCATGCCCTCGCGTCCTTGGCGTCAGCCCCCAAAGCCGCGACAATAGGCCTCTTTCCCGCGTATCAGGATGAGGTTTCCATGTCCGACACCCCCAAGATCATCTACACGCTGACCGACGAGGCGCCGTTTCTGGCCACGGGGTCGCTGCTGCCTATCATCGATGCCTTTACCGATACGGCGGGGGTGAAGGTCGAGACGCGCGACATTTCTTTGGCCGGGCGCATTGCCTCGCAGTTTCCGGAGGTGCTCAGCGATGAGCAGAAGGTGCCGGACGATCTGGCCGAGCTGGGCAAGCTGGCGCTCGATCCGGCGGCCAACATCATCAAGTTGCCCAACATCAGCGCTTCGCTGCCGCAGATGAAGGCGGCCATCAAGGAGTTGCAGGACAAGGGTCTGGCCTTGCCCGATTATCCGGACGAGCCGGGCAGCGACGCCGAGCGCGAGATCAAGCTGCGCTACGACAAGGTCAAGGGCAGCGCGGTCAATCCGGTGTTGCGCCAGGGCAATTCCGACCGCCGCGCGCCGGCTTCGGTGAAGGCGTATGCGCGGGCGCATCCGCATCGCATGGGCGAGTGGAATGCGATGAGCAAGACGCACGTGGCGCACATGGATGCGCACGATTTCTACGGTTCGGAAAAGTCGCACACGCTGGAGGCGGCCGGCAGCCTGCGCGTGGTCCTGGAGGGCACGGACGGGCAGACGTTCGCGCTGCGCGAATCGATACCGGTGACCGCAGGCGAGATCGTCGACGCGGCGGTGATGTCGCGCCGCGCGTTGGCCGAGTTCGTTCGCGCGCAGATCGTCGACGCGAAGGAGCAGGGCGTCCTGTTCTCGGCGCACTTCAAGGCCACCATGATGAAGGTGTCCGACCCGATCATGTTCGGCGTGGTGGTCG
>CAZMMO010000486.1:0-1554 GCA_964567365.1 uncultured Rhodanobacteraceae bacterium
GTCCGGTCCCCTTCCAAGGACCGCACCATGGAACCTTTCGTCCCAGGCGAGCCGCACATCTTACATCGGTTTTCGCACCCGTCAACACCTGCGCGCGGAAAAACCGGGAAGTGATTGGCGGAGCGATACGGCCCCGGCGGCGCGACCTTGCCGGGGGCGCAAATGATACTCCCGGACGCCGCGCGAGGGAAGCATCGACTTCGCCCGGGAGGACAATCGCCCACCAAGGACCCATGCAGGCCGCCTTGGCGATACACTGCCGTTCTCACCACCCGTGGAACCGCCGATGAAACGCTTTTTTCTGCCCCTGTTGATGGTTCTGGGCTGCGGCGCCTGCGCACAGGCTGCCGCACCGGCGACGCAGCCCGAGGCGCCGCATTCGGTGGTGCTCGATGGCCATCATTTCAGCGTGGAACTGGCCACCACCGAGGCCATGCGCGCACGCGGCCTGATGGAACGCACGCAGCTGCCGGCCGACCACGGCATGTTGTTCGTGTTTGCACGGCAGGCGCCGCAGACCTTCTGGATGAAGAACACGTTGATCCCGCTGGACATCCTGTTTTTCGACAAGGACCGCAAGCTCGTGGCCATGCAACTGGACGCACAGCCCTGCAAGGCCAATCCCTGCCCGCTGTTTCCCAGCAACAAGCCGGCAAAATACGTGCTGGAACTGCGCGCCGGCACGGCGGTGAAGATCGGCGCCGGTACGGGCGATGTACTGACTATCAAGGGCCGGATCGGCAACGTGCAGCCCTGACTGAGGACGCACGACGCGGTCCGGTGCGGAGGCGCGTCGGGAGAAATCGCTAGTCGGTCTCGATCATTTCGAAATCGTCCTTGGTGGTACCACAATCGGGACAGGTCCAGGTGTCGGGAATGTCTTCCCAGCGCGTGCCCGGTTCGATGCCCTCCTCGGGCAGACCCTCGGCCTCGTCGTAGATGAAACCACAAACCACGCACATCCATTTGCGCAGCGGAGTCGACTCCATACCGGGAACACTCATGAGCCCATACATGCCAATGCCAAAACGATTTCCATTGTCGCAGGTCGCCGTGCAATCCGCATCATGCCGGTGCGCGGCGTCATGACTCATCCCGCCCTGGCGCGAGGCGGCCCGCCCCTGGTGGCCATCGGCGGCATCACGACGGACAATGGGGCTTCCCTGGTGGACGTCGGCGCCGATTGGCTGGCCGTCATCTGCGCCGTATTCGACGCACCCGACATGCGCGCGGCCGCACCGGGCTTCTCCCCATTGTTCGCTTCCCGCACGGATACCCCATGAGCACCAACCACGAACTGTTCCAGCGCGCCCTCGAGCACCTTCCCGGCGGCGTCAACTCGCCGGTCCGGGCCTTCGGCTCGGTCGGCGGCGAGCCGTTTTTCACGCAGCGTGCGGACGGCGCGTACCTGTGGGACGTGGAGGGCAAGCGCTACATCGACTACGTGGGCTCGTGGGGACCGATGATCGTGGGCCACAACCACCCGGCCGTGCGCGCGGCGGTGGAGAAGGCCGTACGCGACGGGTTGTCGTTCGGCACGCCCTGCCCCGCCGA
>CAZMMO010000487.1:0-1542 GCA_964567365.1 uncultured Rhodanobacteraceae bacterium
GGTGCGAGGCGATGGTCGAGGTCTGCGGCAGCACCCACAACGGCTTGCTGCCCCACACCTTGTGCCGGCCGCCGGAAGCCGGATCCTCCTTGCTGGCCGCGAACGACAGGGCCGCGTCCGTGATCGGATCGATGCCCGGCAACTTGCGCGAGCGCTCGGCCATGAACGCCCCGGAGCGGTAATGCAGGAACGCGGGATCGGTATGCCGGGTCGACCGGGCCACCATCGCGTTGCCCTCGTGACCGGACGAACCGATGGTGTAGAACACCTTGTTCTGACGCCGCAGCACGCGCGCCATCAGGTCGAGATGGCGCGAAACCAGCTGCGACCCGAACAACTCGCGGAAGCCGCGCACGTCCAAGGCACTGCCGGGCACGACGGGCTCGTCCGCGCGCGGCGCGGCGCGTGCCTCGCCCTGCCACTGGCGCACGAACTCGGTGAAATTCTGGTCGACGATCTCGGCACGATCGTAGCCCTTGTGACGTGCGGCGATAGGCGTTTTGTTTGGCATGAAAAACTACTCTTGATTACGATTTTTCAAATACTTACAGTGTTATTATCATGTTCTTTCGCACCTGCGTGATGCCTGCCAATGCGCGCGTGTCTGGCCCCAGATATCCAGCGGTACATCGATGGGTGGCGGCATCTGCGCCGTACCCTGGCGCACCGAACCGAGTCGCTGTGCCAGCCGTGCGGAGGGCGTGTTGGCGGGATCAATGCTGTGGATGACGCGGTCCCAGTGCAGCACATCGAACGCGTAGTCCAGCGCAGCCGTTGCGCCTTCGGTCGCATAGCCACGTCCCCAGGCGTCAGGCAACAACGCCCAGCCGACCTCCGGTCCCGGCCAGCCTTCGGGCTGCCACGGCCCGATCCGTCCAATCCAGCGACCGCTGGATTTCTCGATCACGGAAAACATGCCGAAACCCTGGATGGCCCAGGCACCCGTTTTTTCGAGAAGCCGCCGCCACGCTTCCGGGCGCGAGCGCACGCCACCAAGAAAACGCACTGCACGCGCGTCGGCCAAAAACGTTGCCCACGCGTCGAAGTCGACTGCCTGCGGCGGACGCAGGACCAGGCGTTCGGTTTCGATGCGGATGTCTTGCCAGCTCATACCATGACCGACCGTAGGGCGGGCAATGCCCGCCCCACCTCAAAATGCGCTGATGCCGGTCAATTCGCGGCCGATCACCAGTTGGTGCACGGTCTCGGCACCCTCGTAGGTCACCACCGATTCCAGGTTCAGCGCATGGCGGATGGCGCAATGCTCGGTGGTGATGCCGGCACCGCCGAGGATGTCGCGGCATTCGCGCGCGATGTCCAGGGCCATGCGCACGTTGTTCCACTTGGCCAGCGACACGTGATTGGGAACCAGCGTGCCGGCGTCCTTCTTGCGCCCCAGTTCCAGCGACAGCAGTTGCGCCAGGGTGATGCGTCGCGCCATGTCGGCCAACTTGAGCTGGATGGCCTGGTTGGCCGCCAGCGGGCGACCGAACAGAATGCGTTCGGCGGTGTAGTCGAGCACTTCCTTCAGGCAGGCCTGGG
>CAZMMO010000488.1:0-1526 GCA_964567365.1 uncultured Rhodanobacteraceae bacterium
GGTCAAGAACAAGGTCGCGCCGCCGTTCCGCAAGGCCGAGTTCGAGATCCTCTACAACGAGGGCACCTCGCGTGAGGGCGAAATCATCGACATGGGTGTGGCCGAGGGGCTGATCGACAAGGCCGGCGCCTGGTACAGCTACAACGGCGACCGTATCGGCCAAGGCAAGGAAAACGTGCGCCAGTACCTCAGGGACAATCCGGGGACCGCCGACGAGATCGATCGCCAGTTGCGCGACAAGCTGCTGGTGACGGGCGGTAAGGGCAAGGAAGAGGCCACGGCCGACAAGGAAGACGTGGCCGAGGAGGCCTGATCCGGGCATGCGTGGACGCCGCTCCACGACAGCCACCGGCGAGGAATCGGCGCCGCGCCGCTCCGCCCACGACAAGGCGCTGGCCATGCTGGCGCGCCGCGAACACTCGCGCCAGGAGTTGCACATGCGCCTGGCGCGGGAGGGCTACCCGGACGACGAGATCGACAAGGCCCTGGCCGACCTCGTCGAATCCAACTACCAGAGCGACCGGCGCTTCGCCGAAATGATGGTGCGCAGCCGCATCCGCCAGGGCTACGGTCCTGCGCGTCTGCGCGCCGAATTGCGCACCCACCATTTGCCCGATGACCTGATTGCCGGACTGCTTGCCGAGGCCGAGGCTGACTGGCTCGCCCAGGCCCGGGCGCAACTGCAGCGTCGTTATGGCGACGCCGCGCCGCACGATTACCGCGAACGCGCCAAGCGCATGCAGTTCCTGGTCCGCCGCGGCTTCGACCCCGCCACCGCCCGCGCCGCCACCGACACCCCACCATCATTGTAGGAGCGCACCTGGGCGCGACGGCATCAGCGTTCAATGAGCCTTGAGCCTGTCGCGCCCGGGTGCGCTCCTACACATGATGCGGGTGGCGCGCAGGATCCGGTGATGTGGAACCACATCCGGGCGGGTGGTTGCTATGATGTGGAGCCCGTTTCCCGCGATATCCGGCGCGGGGCGGGGCGATCCTCGCATCCACATTCATTTCGTTTCCCAACTGCATGAAAACAGCCGACATCCGTTCCACATTCCTGGAATTCTTCCGTGAGCGCGGACACACCATCGTGCCTTCGGCATCGCTGGTGCCGGCCAACGACCCGACGCTGATGTTCACCAACTCGGGCATGGTGCAGTTCAAGAACGTGTTCCTGGGCAGCGAAAAGCCGGGCTACACGCGTGCCGTGGATGTGCAGCGTTGCCTGCGTGCCGGCGGCAAGCACAACGATCTGGACCAGGTCGGCTACACCGCACGCCACCACACGTTCTTCGAGATGCTGGGCAACTGGTCGTTCGGCGACTACTTCAAGCGCGAGGCCATTGCCTGGTCGTGGGAGTTGTTGACCGGGGTATTCGAACTGCCGCCGGAAAAACTCTGGGTCACGGTGTACGAAACCGACGACGAGGCCTTTGCCATCTGGCGTGACGAGATCGGCGTGCCCGAGGACCGCATCACCCGCATCGGCGACAACAAGGGCGCGCCGTATGCCAGCGACAACTTCT
>CAZMMO010000489.1:0-1525 GCA_964567365.1 uncultured Rhodanobacteraceae bacterium
ACATGAACTCGGCGCCGCTCAAGCGCATCGAGGACGTGGCCCTGCTGCGCCGCGCGCAGTTCACCGAGGACGCCGGTCCGCTGGCCCATCCGGTGCGTCCCGGCGAATACCGCGAAATCAACAACTTCTACACCGCCACGGTATACGAGAAAGGCTGCGAGTTGGTGCGCATGGAGGCCGAGCGTCTGGGCCCGGAGGGCTTCCGCAAGGGCACCGACCTGTATTTTTCGCGCAACGACGGCAAGGCCGCCACCATCGAGGACTTCCTGTCCGCGCTGGGCGAGGCCAACGACATCGACATGACGCCCTACCTGGCGTGGTACGGACAGGCCGGCACGCCGCGCCTGTCCGCCCGCGGCGACTACGACGCGGACGGCCGCCGCTACACGCTCACGCTCAGCCAGCACACCCCGGCCACGCCCGGCCAGAGCGAGAAACTGCCGCTGCCGATGCCGGTCAAGCTGGCCCTGTTCGACGCCGAAGGCCGCAGGCTGCCGCTGCGCCTGGCCGGAGAAGCGGCCGCCCAGGGCGACGAGCGCGTGATCGAATTCGACGCCGCCACGCAAAGCTTCGTATTCGAGGACATCGACGCCGAGCCCGTGCCATCCCTGCTGCGCGGCCTTTCGGCTCCCGCCGTGCTGGACTTCGACTACACGCCGGAGCAGCTGGCCCTGCTGGTACGCCACGACAGCGACGGCTACAACCGCTGGGACGCCAGCCAGCAACTGGCCGCGCTGGCCTTCGACGCCGTGCATGCCGGCGAACCGCAACCGGCCGCCCTGACCACCTGGCACCAGGCCCTGGCGGTCCTGTTCGCCGACGCCGCCTTCGACGGCGCCCTGCTGGCCACCGTGCTCAATCCGCCCGGCGAAGTGGTGCTGGCCGAACGCCACGAGGAAAACGACCCGGCCGCCGTGCACGCCGCGCGCGAACACCTGCTGGCCACGCTGGCCGCGCACCTGGGTGCCGATGCCCTGGCCGCGCGCTATGCCGCCGCGCACGTGCCCGGCGACGCCTCGCAGGAGGCGGACAGCCAGGCCCGGCGCGCACTCAAGCAGCGCGTGCTGGACCTGCTGGCGCGCATCGACGCCGGCCGCGCGGGCGAACTGGCGCGGGCGCAATACGCCGCCGCCGTGAACATGACCGAGCGCCTGGGTGCCCTGCAGACCCTGCTCCGCCTGGGCACGGGCGAAGCCGAGTCGCAGGCGTTCCGCGAGCGCTACGCCGACCGTCCGCTGGCCCTCAACAAGTGGTTTTCCGCGCACGCGCAGGTGCCGGGCGAAGGCGCGCTGGAACGGGTCAAAACCCTGCTGGCCGACCCGGCCTTCACGCTGCGCAATCCCAACCGCGCGCGCGCCGTGCTGGGCGTGTGGGCACAGGCCAACCCCAGCGGCTTCCACCGCACCGACGGGGCCGGTTACCGGCTGCTGGCCGAGCAACTGCTGGCGCTCGATGCGCTCAATCCGCAGGTCGCCGCGCGCATGGCCACCGCCTTCAACGGCTGGCGGCAACTGGAACCGGTCCG
>CAZMMO010000490.1:0-1507 GCA_964567365.1 uncultured Rhodanobacteraceae bacterium
GTGCTGTTTCCCTATGCGCGCGAACGCCTTCCCGGCTTCGTCCGCGCGCATGCGGACGATCCCGAGGTACGTCGCTGGCTGGATGCGGCGGCAGACGAAGCCGGCCTTGCGGCAGACGATGACGAAGCCGTCATCGCCACCCTGCTCGACTGGATCGACGTCGACCGCAAGGCCACTCCGCTCAAGGCCCTGCAGGGCCTGGTCTGGAGGGACGGCTACACCAGCGGCGCCTACCGCGCCCACCTGTATCCGGAAGTGGCCGCGTGCCTGCGTGACTGGCACGCCCGGGGCGTGGCGCTATACGTGTACTCGTCCGGCTCGGTGGCGGCGCAGAAGCTGTTTTTCGGATACAGCGAAGCCGGCGACCTCACGCCGCTGTTCTCCGGCTACTTCGACACCGCCACCGGCCCCAAGCGCGAGGCGGCCTCCTACGCCGCCATCCGCGCCGCCATCGGCATCCCGGCCGCGGACATCCTGTTCCTGTCCGACGTGACCGAAGAGCTCGATGCCGCCGCCGCGGCGGGCATGCGCACCACCTTGCTGTGCCGGCCGCCGGCGCGCTGTCCCGGGGTCGGCGGCCACCCCTGCGTAACCGACTTCACCGCCATCCGGCTGACGGACTGACGCTCCCCGTCGGCCGTCGCCCGGCTCGTCAATCGCGATGTGGGGCGGGAAAAACCGGCGTGTCCGCCAACGGGATGTATTCGGCGTCGTCATCCGGCGGCAGCGGCATGCGCCCTTCCTTCCAGTCGGCCGCGGCCTGCTCGATGCGCTCGCGCCGCGACGACACGAAGTTCCACCAGATCAGGCGTGGTCCCAACGGCTCGCCGCCGAGCAGCATCACCCGCGACTCCCGCGTGGCCAAGATGTCGGGAATCCTGCCGTCGCCGACCACCAGCAGCTGGTCGGTCCGGCACGATTGCCCGCCCACCTCGACCTCGCCCTGCGCCACGAACACTGCACGCTCAGCATACGGGCCGGGAAACGCCAGGCGCGCGCCGGCGGCAAGCTCGGCGTGCACGTAGAACAGCGGTGAGAAAACGCGTGCCGGGCTGGTCAGCCCGTAGGCACTGCCGGCCACCACCCGCCCGCACACGCCCTCGTCATCGAACGACGGCAGGGACTCGACGGGGTAGTGATCGAAGCTCGGAGCATCCTCCTCATTCGCCTCGGGCAGGGCCACCCACGACTGCACGCCCTCGATGCGCCCGCCAGACTCGCGCATGCCGTCGAAACGTTCCGAATGCGTGATGCCGCGCCCGGAGGTCATCCAGTTCAGCGCGCCCGGCAGGATCTCCTGCTGGCAGCCGAGGCTGTCGCGGTGCGTCATCCGGCCATCGAACAGGTAGGTTACCGTGGACAGGCCGATGTGCGGGTGCGGGCGCACGTCGCGGCTGCGCGGGATCGGGGCGGGCATGTCCAGCGGCCCCATGTGGTCGAGGAAGATGAACGGCCCCACCATGCGCCGCGTGCGGCTGGGGAGCACCCGGGACACCTCGAATCCCTC
>CAZMMO010000491.1:0-1500 GCA_964567365.1 uncultured Rhodanobacteraceae bacterium
ACGAGCTGACGGCGGTGATGGGCACCTCCAATGCCGCCCTGGACCTGGCCGTGAAGGCGCCGGCCGTGGTGCTGATGGCGGGCCTGCAGGGTGCCGGCAAGACCACCACCGTGGCCAAGCTGGCGCGCCTCCTGTCCGAGCGCGAAAAGAAGAAGGTCATGGTGGTCAGCTGCGACGTGTACCGTCCGGCCGCCATCGACCAGTTGCACACCCTGGCGGACCAGGTCGGCGCCAGCTTCTTCCCGTCCGCGGCGGGACAGGAGCCGGTGGCCATCGCCAGGGCCGCCGTGGACGCCGCGCGCCGCGAGCTGGCCGACGTGCTCATCGTCGATACCGCCGGTCGCCTGCACGTGGACGAGCAGATGATGGCCGAGATCAAGGCGTTGCACGCGGCGCTCGATCCGGCCGAGACGCTGTTCACGGTCGACTCCATGACCGGCCAGGACGCCGCCAACACCGCCAAGGCCTTCGCCGACGCATTGCCGCTGACCGGCGTGGTGCTGACCAAGACCGACGGCGACGCGCGCGGTGGCGCCGCGTTGTCGGTGCGTCAGGTCACCGGCAAGCCGATCAAATTCCTGGGCGCGGGCGAGAAGATCGACGCGCTGGAGCCCTTCCATCCCGACCGCGTGGCCCAGCGCATCCTGGGCATGGGCGACGTGCTCAGTCTGGTCGAGGAGGTCGAGCGCAAGGTCGACCAGGAAAAGGCGCAGAAGCTGGCGCGCAAGGTGGTCAAGGGCAAGCGCTTCGACCTCAACGACATGCGCGACCAGCTCGAGCAGATGACGAAGATGGGCGGTCTGGCCGGCCTGATGGAAAAGTTGCCGGGAATGTCTAATCTTCCCGATGCGGTGAAATCGCGCGTCAACGACGGCGAAATCCGCCGGCAGATCGCCATCATCAGCTCCATGACCAAGAAGGAACGGCGCCATCCGGACCTGCTCAACGGCTCGCGCCGCGCCCGCGTGGCGCGCGGCTCCGGCACCCAGCCGGCCGACGTCAATCGCGTACTCAAGCAGTACAAGCAGATGGCCAAGATGATGACCAAGCTGGGCAAGGGCGGCTCCAAGGGCCTGATGCGGCAGATGCGCGGCGCCATGCGCGGCATGGGCCCTGGCGGCATGCCGCCCATGCGCTGACGCGCATGGTGAGAAAAATAGCGAGGAGAAGTGAGAAAATAGAGTAGGGGTCACGCCACAGACGGCATGCCACTACGTCTTTTCCCACCAAAAGGCGAAAAGCCGGAGTGGCCGCCCGAGAACACCATGCGGCCGATTCGGCCCCGGTCTCCCGTTTCCCACTTCTCTTCACTCGTTTCTCGCTCCCCGCCCCTTCCTTTTTCCCCCATTTCCGCTAAAATGCCCCGTTCCCTGCGCACGAGTGCGCAAGTTGTTGCCGTACACGGCACTGCGGAGTTCAAAGTCATGGTTCGAATTCGTCTGGCACGTGGCGGCGCCAAGGGCCGTCCGTTCTATCACATCGTGGTCGCCGACCAGCGCA
>CAZMMO010000492.1:0-1495 GCA_964567365.1 uncultured Rhodanobacteraceae bacterium
GGCCCCAGGTGTTCCACAGCAGCACGCCGCGCACGCGGCCGCCGTCGAGGTAATAGACCACGCCCTCGCGCATCGGCACCTTCCAGTCCTCGAACACTTCCAGGCGGTTGTCGAGCAGGCCCACGGCCTCGTAGCCGAGGTCGAACAGGTCGGAGTAGAAAAACGGCAGGGTGTCGTAGACGCCATCGCCGCCGGCCATGTTCTGCCCGGCCAGGTGGCCCATGCCGATGGCGGCGTTTTCGTGCTCCACGCGCATGCGGCGGTCCAGTGCCGGACTGTGGAAATTGGCCACGTCGCCGGCGGCCCAGATGTCCGGCTCGCTGGTGCGCAGGTGTTCGTCGACGACGATGCCGTCGTCCACTTCCAGCCCGGCCTTGTCGGCCAGTTCGACGTTGGGCGTCACGCCCAGGCCGGCCACCACCACATCGGCGGCCAGCTCGCTGCCGTCGGACAGGGCGAGGGTCACGCCGTCGTCGCCGGCGCGGCCGTCCTTGACCAGCACGCCCGTACGCAGGGCCACGCCCTTTTCGCGGTAGTAGTCGGTGACGAAGTCGGCCAGGCCATCCGGAAACCGGCCGGCGCCGATTTCCTCGTCCGGGAACACCATGGTCACCTTGCAGCCGGCGCCGGTCAGCGCCGCCGCCACCTCGCTGCCGATGAAGCCGGAACCGACCACGGCCACGTGCGCGCCGGCGTTCGCCTGCCGGCGCAGCGAGCGGAAGTCCGCCAGGGTGCGGAAATGGATCACGCGCTCCTGTTCGGGTATCGGCAAACGCCGCGGCGTGGCCCCGGTGGCCAGCAGCAGGCGGCGGTAGGACCAGGTGTCGCCCTGGTCGTCGTCGACGCTGCGGTTGGCAGCATCCAGGCCGACCGCGCGGCGTCCCAGATGCAGGTCGATGTTCTTGCCGGCCGTGCCCAGGTCCGCGTCGGCCTCCGACTTGCCTTCCTTCCACAATCCCTTGGACAGGGGCGGACGCTCGTAGGGCGCGTCCGGTTCGTCGCCGAGAATGCCGATGCTGGCGTCGGCATCGTCCTCGCGCAGCGCCTTGGCCGCCGCATCGGCCGCCATGCCGCCACCCACGATGAGGTAGTCGTATTCGTGTTCCATGCCGTTCTCCGCGCGCTGACCGGCCTCCATGATGCCACCATTGGCACGCCATTCGCAGAATGTGAGACAACGCGTCGTACACTGGATGCCGATCCTTCCCCGGAACGCGTTGCTTCATGACCGATCTCCTGCCGCCCCTCGCCGCCGCCTTCGTGATCGGCCTGCTGCTGGCCGCCATCGCCGTGTACCTGTGGCTGAGGCGTTCGGCCGGCCGTGCCGCGCACGCATGGCAGCGCGAGCGCGAAGAGCTGACCGACCGTCTGGCCCGCGCCGAGGCGCTCGCCCAGCGCGTGCCGGAACTGGAGCGGCAGCTCGAGCAGACCCGCGGCGAGCTGGCCACGCGCCGCGAGACCATCGCGCGCCAGGAGCAGGAAATCCTCGCCGCCC
>CAZMMO010000493.1:0-1486 GCA_964567365.1 uncultured Rhodanobacteraceae bacterium
GGGTAGAGGGATTTGAACCCCCGACACCCTGCTCCCAAAGCAGGTGCGCTACCAGACTGCGCTATACCCCGAGCTGCATCACTTCAAGATGTCCGGAGTGCGGAGCCCGGGCATCTTACGAATGCAACGGGGTTCCGTCAATCCCTTTTGCATCCGCGGACCGGTGACGCAACCCGCGATCTGCGGCACCGTGCCGACCACTGCTGCAAGACGGTCATCATGCCATGCCGGCCGGCCGCCGACAATACGAAACGTCCCGGAAAGGGCGCCTTGCACCGACCTCATGCACGCCCGTGCCGCTACACTGTCGCCATCGCGTGCCTGCCTTGCTGGAAACGATTCATGCGCATACTGGTAACCGGCGCAGCCGGATTCATCGGCGCCGCCCTGGCGCTTCGCCTGCTGCAGCGCGGGGACACCCTGCTGGGGTACGACAACCTCAACGACTACTACGCCGTCGATCTGAAACGGGCGCGGCTGGAGCGCCTGGCCGCACACGCCGGCTTCCGCCTCGTCGAGGCCGGCATCGAGGACCGCGCCGCGGTGGAGTCGGCGTTTGCGCAGTTCCGGCCCGAGCGCGTGGTCCACCTGGCGGCGCAGGCCGGCGTGCGCTATTCGCTGGAAAACCCCCACGCCTACGTGGAAAGCAACCTGGTCGGATTCATCAACGTGCTCGACGCCTGCCGCCAGCACGGAGTCGAGCACCTGGTCTACGCCTCCTCCAGCTCGGTGTACGGCGCCAACCGCAAGCTGCCCTTCTCCGTGCGCGATCCGGTCGACCATCCGGTAAGCCTGTATGCGGCCAGCAAGAAGGCCAACGAGCTGATGGCGCACACCTACAGCCACCTGTACGGCCTGCCGACCACCGGCCTGCGCTTTTTCACCGTGTACGGGCCATGGGGACGCCCGGACATGTCGCCCATCCTGTTCGCGCGCAACATCCTCGCCGGCCAGCCCATCCAGGTGTTCAACCACGGACGCCATTCGCGCGACTTCACCTACATCGACGACATCGTCGAAGGCGTCGTGCGCACCCTGGACCGCCCTGCCCGGCCCGATCCGGATTTCGATCCCGTCCACCCCGACGCAGCCACCTCCGACGCCCCCTACCGGGTCTACAACATCGGCAACGGCCACCCGGTCGAACTGGGCCGTTTCATCGAATTGCTGGAGCGGCACCTGGGCCGCCGGGCCGAAAAAATCCTGCTGCCCATGCAGCCCGGCGACGTGGAAGACACCTGCGCCGACGTCGGCCCGCTGGCCCACGACACGGGCTACACACCCACCACATCCATCGAGACCGGCGTGGAGCGGTTTGCGCGGTGGTACCTGGAACAGCAGGCGCAAGGCACGACCTGGTAACGACGCTTCCACACCGAAACGCACGGTGCGGCATTCGTAGGAGCGGGCCCCGGCGCGGCGGGGGCAACCCCCCAAGTGCGTTGTTTGTGTGGGGCCCCGGGGGGCGCCAAAAAAACCCGCGTGG
>CAZMMO010000494.1:0-1470 GCA_964567365.1 uncultured Rhodanobacteraceae bacterium
GCGTGCAGGGGCTGGTCGATCAGGCGCTTGCCGAACGCTTCGCGCCGCAGCGCGTAGTCGCCGGCCAGCGCCAGGCAGCGGGCCATGCTGGCGATGGCGCAGACGGCGTTCCAGGTGCGGGTGACGTTGAGCACCGGGGCGATCTGGCGCACGCCGTGGGCCAGTTCGCCGACCGGCCAGGCCGGCACACCGTCCAGGTGGATTTCGGCAGTGGGCAGTTCCCGCGTGCCCAGCTTGTCCTTGATGCGATCGATGACGATGCCGTTCCAGGCTCCCTCGGCGGTCTTCGTTTCGACGTGGAACAGGGCCAGGTCGTCCGCGCCTTGCGGCCTGGCCAGTGCCAGCGCGGCCTCGCCGACGATGGCCGAGGTGAACCATTTGCGTCCGTACAGGCGCCATTGCCCGTCGTCGTCGCGTCGGGCTTCGGTCCCGGTACGGCCCACGTCCGAGCCGCCGGCGGTTTCGGTCATCCACTGGCCGGACAGCCAGAGCGCGTCCGGGTCGCGGCTGAGGTAATGCGGCACGGCGCGTTCGATCAGTTCGCGGTTGCCGCTGGCCTTGATGGCGGTGGCCGCGCCGTCGGTCATGGCCAGCGGGCAGGTGTAGAACTCGCTGGCGACGTGGTACAGGTACACGCGCACGAACTGCTCCAGCCGCGCCGTGGCGCCGGCGGCGGCGTCATGGCCGGCGGCGATCAGGCCGTGATGCGCGGCGAGGACGGGGCCCTCGCGCCAGGCCGTGGTCAGGGCGATGCGATCCACGCGCCGGCCCCAGGCATCCCAGGCTACGTGCACGGGGATCTCGGGCGGCGTGGTCGCGCGCCGCCGCCATTCCATGGCGGCATACCCGGCCAATGCCTCCAGATCGGATATCGTGGCGGCGAGGCGTTCGGCCGGCAGCCGGTGCGCCAGCAGATGCTGCAGCCATCCGTCGGCGCGCAACGGATTCGGCAACTGCGGCGCGTCTTGCAGAAAGCCCATGGCATCGACTCCGCTTGCGGACACGGGAAGAAGGGTAGGCGTCGTCGGGCGAACGTGATGTTCCGGTGGCCCGTGCGGCCCGTTCACTTCTTCCCGCGCGCGCTCTTTTTCGCCGCCGTCTTGCGCGGGCGTGCCGGTTCGCCTTTCTTGCCCAGTTCCTCGAGCAGCGTGCCCATGTCCTCGGCATGCTCTTCCTCCTGCGCGAGGATTTCCTCCATCATGCGCCGCGAGGTCGGGTCGTCGTTGCCGAGGTAGCGGATCATCTCGCTGTAGGTCTCGATGGCGATACGCTCGGCGACGAGGTTTTCCTTGATCATGTCGACCAGGTCGGCGCCCTCGACGTATTCGGCATGCGCGCGCGAGCTCAGGCCGTCGGGCGAGAAATTCGGCGCTCCGTCCAACTGCGTGATGCGCTCGGCGATGCGGTCGGCGTGGGCCTGCTCCTCGTTGGCGTGCTGCAGGAATTCGGCGGCCACGGACTGCGAATGGA
>CAZMMO010000495.1:0-1469 GCA_964567365.1 uncultured Rhodanobacteraceae bacterium
ACCGTCCACGCCGGACGTCACCGGCGAATACACACGCAGGCTGTCAGCCGGCACCGGGGTCCCCCGCAAGGGGGTTGGTTGCCGAAGGGTCTGCGGAAGCCCAACCCCGGAACCTGTCGCGCAAACCACCGCCCGAGGCGGCCGCGCACCCCGCGCAAGCGGGCGGGTTCCCGCATCGGAGTTACACCAATGCCCCAAGTCACCATGCGCCAGATGCTCGAAGCCGGCGTGCATTTCGGTCACCAGACCCGCTACTGGAACCCGAAGATGGCCCCGTACATCTTCGGCGCCCGCGGCAAGATCCACATCATCAATCTCGAAAAGACCGTGCCGCTGTTCGGCGACGCCATGAATTACCTGTCGAGCCTGGGCCAGAAGCGCAAGACCGTCCTGTTCGTGGGTACCAAGCGCGCCGCGCGCGAGGCCCTGGCCGAGGAAGCCAAGCGCTGCGACATGCCCTACGTGGCCGCGCGCTGGCTGGGCGGCATGCTCACCAACTTCCGTACCGTCAAGCAGTCGGTGGCACGCCTGAAGGAACTGCAGGCCGCCGAGACCGACGGATCCTTCGACAAGCTGGTCAAGCACGAGGTGCTGTCCCTGCGCCGCGAGCGTGAAAAGCTGGAGAAGTCGCTGGGCGGCATCCAGGACATGAACAAGCTGCCCGACGCCATGTTCGTGATCGACATCGGTCACGAGGACATCGCCGTGCAGGAGGCGCGCAAGCTCGGCATCCCCGTGGTTGCGGTCGTCGATACCAATTACGACCCCTCGCTGGTCGACTACGCCATTCCCGGCAACGACGACGCCATCCGCGCCATTCAGCTGTATGCGCGCGCCGCCGCCGACGCCATCCTCGAAGGCAGGGCCGCCGCCCCGGTCAAGCAGGGCGACGCCGACGAATTTATCGAACTGGACGCCGACGGCAACCCCGTGCCCAAGACCGACAAGGCCAAGGACGAGGCGACCAAGCCCGCGCCGCGCCGCGCCGCCAAGAAGCCGGCGGCCGACAAGCCCAAGCCCGTGGCCGCCACCGAGGCCACGGCGGAAGAGCCCAAGGCCGACTCCAAGGCCGAGCCCGAGGCCGCCGCCGAAGCCAAGGCCGAAGACGCCGGCGACAAGGCTGCCAGCGAATAACCATTGCTACCTGGCGCATCCGGTCATGCGCCGCGAACCACCGATTCGAGGTTTACCCATGCAAATCAGTGCACAACTGGTCAAGGAGCTGCGCCAGCGTTCCGGCGCCGGCATGATGGAATGCAAGAAGGCCCTGGTCGAGAACGAGGGCAACATCGACACCGCCATGGAGTGGCTGCGCAAGCAGGGCCTGGCCAAGGCCGACAAGAAGGCCGGTCGCGTGGCTGCCGAAGGCCGCATCGTCGGTGCCCAGGACAAGGGCAAGGCCGTGCTGGTCGAGATCAACTGCGAAACCGACTTCGTGGCCAAGGACAAGAGCTTCCTGGCCTTTGCCG
>CAZMMO010000496.1:0-1462 GCA_964567365.1 uncultured Rhodanobacteraceae bacterium
TCGATGAAGGCCGAGGCGCACAGCAGGCACATCAGGTCGTCGTTGGCGCGGATGCGGTCGGTCTCGATGCGGGAGAAATCGATGCTGTCCAGCGTCCAGGGCAGTGATGTCGCGTAATCCACGGCTTCCTCCGACTGCAGGTGGCAAGGGATGGCACAGAGAATGGCGACCCATGATAGGGCAAGCCTGCGACCGTGGCGCGGCGGCTGCCCTGACGTGGGTCAAGACGGCGGGCCCGGGCTCAGCGGACCACGGTCACGGGAACGTGGGCGCGGGCGATGATGTCGTTGGACACCGAGCCCAGCAGCCAGGTCAACAGGGCGCCGCGTTCGGTATGGCCGATGACGATGTGGTCGATCTGGTGCTCCTGCACCTGCGCCAGCAGCACGTCGCCGGGCGAGCCGTAGATGACCTCGGCGTCGAACAGGTCGGTATCGCCCGGGGCCAGCGCGGCCAGCTCGGCGCGCAGGTCGCTGGCATGCTGTGCGCCCTTGTCGGTCATCATGGCGGCGCAGGCCTCCGGGCCGCCTTCGGTGACCTGCAGCACGGATACCACCCGCACATGGCCGCCGGTGGCGCGCATGAGGTCGAGGGCGAAGCGGAACGAGCGCTTGGCCGATTCCGAGCCGTCATAGCCAACCAGGGTTTGCTTGATCATGGCATCTGCGTATCGTGATGGCGTTCGCGTCCATTATGCCCTCGTTCGCGGGGTTTGTTACACAGGGGTTTCGAAACCTGAACGCGCCTGCCTGCATGCTGCCATGCATTCAGCCAGGCTGCACCAGACTTCACATTCACTAGGCAAGGGAGGCGATATCCATGAAAACCCATGTTCTGATCGTATCGGCCGCACTGGCCGTGCTGGCCTGTGCCGGGTGCTCGAGCACGCCGTCGCATACGTCGGATACGGCGCGCATGTCGCATGCCAATCTCGATTGCAAGCTTTCGTTCTCGCTCGCCGGATGGTCGGCGATCTACAAGCGGGCCACCGGCAGCGGCGTGGTGCGTTGCGAAAACGGGCAGTCCATGCCGGTGAAGCTCGAAGTGGTCGGTGGCGGCCTGTCGGTCGGCAAATGGCACGTGGACGATGGCACGGGCACGTTCAGCGACGTGCACGAAATCGGCGACGTGCTGGGCAGTTACGCGGCGGGCAGCGCGCATGCCGGGGTGGTCAAGTCCGGCTCGGCGCAGGTGCTGACCAAGGGCGCCGTGTCGTTGGCGCTGGCCGGTACCGGCGAGGGCGTGGACCTGGGCGTGGACGTGAGCAAGTTCACCATCAGCCGCAAATGACGCCGGAGTGTGGCGGTTTGGTTTGATGTTGTAGGAGCGCACCTGGGCGCGACCGGCGCGAGGCTCGTTGAACGCTGGTGCCGTCGCGCCCAGGTGCGCTCCTACACGCGGTCCCGACGGGTGAGCGGAGCACGCGGTCCCGGCGGGTGAGCGGAGCACGCGGTCCCGGCGG
>CAZMMO010000497.1:0-1460 GCA_964567365.1 uncultured Rhodanobacteraceae bacterium
CCGTGGCGGCTGTTCCTGCACAAGGACTTCGGCGCCGAACCGTTCTACGGCCCGGATGGCGGGCCCGATTGCCCCGGTCCGCGCGTGGGCGGCTATCCCACCACCATCCCGTCCAAGTTCATCAGCGCCGACGGGCGCACGATGTGGGTGCAGACCAGTTCCTGGAAACGCTGGAACTTCGCCTGCGGCAAGCCCAACTACAGTTTCGGCTTGCGTCGGCTGACCGTGGCGCCGTTCGTGCCCAGCACGCCGCACAACCGGCCCGATCCGCACGACAACCTGGCCCGGAGCGGCGCCGGTTGCGTGCCGATCGAAAAGAGCGCGCGCTACGGCCAGGTGCATTCCTGGAGCGACGGCCGCAGCGACCAGAGCGAAAGCAGCCTGGACGGCGACGCCGACAAGACCGCGGATTTCTGGGGCTACCTGTGGACGCGCGCCTACCATCTCGACCGCGTGGCCTACACCACCGGCAAGACGAGCGCCGACGGTGGCTGGTTCGACAGCCTGCGCGTGCAGGTGCGCCAGGACTTCCAGTGGGTCGACGTGCAAGGCCTTGCCGTGAGCCCGGCCTATCCGCACGACCGCAGCGCCGGACCACACCAGCGTTATGTGCTCGACTTCGCGCGTACCTGGGGCGACGGCGTGCGCATCATCGGCAAGCCCGGTGGCTCGGCCAACTACACCACGATCGCGGAACTGGAGGCTTATTACAGGGGGTGAACCCGGCGGGAGCGGTTCCCGTCGTGCGGGGGCACGCCACCCCGCGAAACTTTCCCCGGGCACCCTGTGGGAGGGGCCGGCATTTCCGGTCGAACCTGCCGTACACCCCATCGTCGGGGGTGCCGGTCCCTCCCACAGGGTGTCCTCGAGACACTTTCCGATTCGGAGGCAGGAACGATGATGTTTGTATCCCTGGCAGCGGGCGCCGCCCTCATGCTGGCCGGCACGGTGACGCCGCCGCCGGCGCCCGAGCCGCCGTCTTCCTTGAACGGGCCGGCCATGCACACCTTTGTCGACAAGCTTTTGCAGCGCATGACGCTGCAGGAAAAAATCGGCCAGCTCACCTTCCTGGGCGCCGACCACGTGAATCTCGACGAGCTGATCCGCGCCGGCCGGGTCGGCGGCAGCAACGGCGTGGTGGTCAACGGCAAACTGGCCGGCGACCCGGGTTCGAACCTGGCCGACTACCTGCACCACCTGCAGGAACAGGCGATGCAGTCGCGGCTGAAGATCCCGCTGCTGTTCGCGGGCGACGTCACGCACGGCCTGCGCACCATCTTTCCGGTGCAACTGGCGCTGGCCGCGACCTGGGACCCGGCCCTGGTGCGCCGCGTGCACCATGCCGCCACGCTCGAGGCCACCGGCGTGGGGGTGGACTGGACCTTCAGTCCCATGGTGGATGTCAGCCGCGACCCGCGCTGGGGCCGCGTGGTCGAGGGCGCCGGCGAGGATCCGTACCT
>CAZMMO010000498.1:0-1455 GCA_964567365.1 uncultured Rhodanobacteraceae bacterium
AGGAACTGCTTGGAGTCGGCCACCTTGGAATGGTCCAGGTAGACCTTCATGTTGTCGCCGTCCACGTCGATGGCCACGTGCATGGGCGTGTTGGCGTAGCCTTCCAGATTGAAGTTGATGGGGACGTGGTAGCCGGTGGCGCTGCTGGACACCGAGCCGCCGCCGTGGTTCATGTAGTTGATTTCGACATCGTTGATGGCGCCGTCGTTGTAGGCGTCATTGATGAAGGCACGCACGCTGTTGTTGTGGGCGAAGCCGAAATCGAGCGAATCGAGGTCCTGCACCTGGTCGGCCACGGCAATCACGTCGAACTGCACCGTGAAGTGTTGCGGCAGGTGCGGCGGTTTGACCAGTTTCAGCGTGGACCAGCCCCGGACCTTGAGCCAGTTCCCCGGGATGCCGTCCAGCGTCACCACTTCGGCCGAGCCGTTGGTCTTCCAGGTCGAGGGCATGGCGCCGACGCGCACGCCGGCGAAATCGTCGTGGAAAATCGGCACGTCGCCGGCCGTGAAGGGACTGCCGGAATGGATGGACAGCATGTGGCGGTGCGGCGTCCGGTCGGCGTCTTCGGTTTGCGTGTCGGACGATTGCCCGATGGACTTTTCCACGGCCGAGATGGCTTTGTCCTGCGCCTTGCCCTTGATGGCGTTCCACAGCGCGCTTTGCGCATGCGCGGGGATGCTGCAGGCCAGGAAAGCCAGCAGCGGGATCAGCCACAGGCCGGACTTGCTCGCGGGGTGTGTCATGAAGCCTCCTCCTTGGGTGATGAATGACCGCCCGGGCATCTTCAGGTGTTCCGTTGCTCACACACCCTGCCGATTGCACCCCCTGTCGTGCCATGCAACACCGGACAGTGCCACGGATTGTGGCATAAACCGGCATTCGTCGCGGCGAACCCCGTGGTATTCCGGCGCCGGACGAGGCTTGCGCGTGCGTGGAGGCTTTCATGGCGTGCGCCGCCCGCCCTGCGGGTTGCCGGAAGCGACCGGGACCTCCGTATTGTGGAAACAGTCATGTTTTTGACAATACGGAGGCGTACTGTTGAGGGTGCGTGTCGTGCCGCCCGTTTCAGATTGCGTGGCGGATCGGCACGACAAGGAGGAGACGGGGAATACTGGAGGGAGTCATGTCAACATGGTGTCGAATGCTGGTGTCCGTGTGTTTGCTGGCCGAAATGGAAGCGCTTTCGGCAGGTGAGGCAACCACCGGGCGGATCAACTTCACCGGAGCCGTGGTTTGGCCGACGTGTCATGCCGCGGCCATGGATCCATCGATGGATCCGCGATCGCGATGGCGTCCGTGCACGCCAGGCGTACGGGGTGCGAAGGGTTCGCGGCGCGCCCGCCCGGTCCGCTTCCGCGTCCAGGTCATCCCCTGGTCTCCCGCGCGATCCGCCCGTCAACCCGTGTGGCGATACCTGCACCGGCGCGACCGGATGCCGGCTCATGTGACGGT
>CAZMMO010000499.1:0-1453 GCA_964567365.1 uncultured Rhodanobacteraceae bacterium
CGGCGTAGTTGAAGGTGGAATACACCAGCGCGGCGCCGAACTGGCCCTCGTCCTGCAAACGCCGCACCTTGCGGTAGTAGGCATCCAGACCCAGGGTCAGGGCATCGCCGAATTTCTGCTGGATGCCAACATCGTAATAGTCGCTGCGTTCGGACAGCGGCGTATTGTCGCCGTTGTCGGGCAGGGCGTTGGTGGTGCCGTCGAACTTGCGGATGTTGGCGGTGGTGATCGCCTCGGTGGCCGGCGGCGTGAAGTAGCGCGAATAACCGGCATGCAGCACGGTGTCGCCGGTGGCCTGGTACACCAGGCCCAGGCGCGGACTGAGCTGGCTTTCGGTACGGAAGGCCTGGTACACGTCGCCGCGCAGGCCGTAGTTCAGCGTCAGCCTGTCGCCGAGACTCCATTCGTCCTGCACGTAGACCGACCCGGTTTTCGCGGTGATGCGGTTGCCGTCGAGGATGCGGACCGGCGTGGTGCCGGTCTGGCCGCCGTCGGCGTCGGCCGGGAACACCCAGACGTCATTGCGGCTGGGCGCGCGCTCGAAACTGCCGTAGACGCCATAGCGCAGGACATGGGTACCGCCCAGCGGCGTGGCGAAATCGGCCTGCAGCGTGCTGGCACGGTTGCTGCGCGAGATGGTGGAGGCCACGCCATTGAACATCAGGTCGCCGACCACGTCCGGCAGGAAATCGAGACTGGAATAGCGCTGCCCCAGCGACACCTGGTAGTCGGTCGCGCCCAGCCTGCCCTGCAGCGACAGCACGCCGAAGCGGGTCTGCTCGCGCTGGCGCTCGTTGAGCCTGGCCGAATCGAACGCGGTCCGGTCGAGATAGTCGAAGGCCGGCTGCTGACCGGGGTTGTTGGGAATCTCGAAACGGCCATTGGCCATGCCGAACAGGAAGCTCAGGCGGGTGTCGTTGTCGATCAGGTAGGAGATATCGCCGAACGCCTTCACCTGGTGGGTGTGGTCGTGGATCGGCTTGCGGCTCGGCGTGGGATTTTCGACGCCGATGTCGCTTTCCAGATAGTTGGCGGTGAAAAACCAGCTCCAGCGGTCGCGGCTGCCCCAGACCGAGGCATTGGGATTGAGCCTGCCGAACGAGCCGCCGGTGACGCCCACGCTACCACCGTTGCCCAGCTCATGGCCATTCCTGGTGGTGATGTCCACCACTGCCGCGGTACGCAGGCCGTATTGCGCGGGCAAGGCACCGTCGAGCAGTTTCACGCTGCGGATGGTGCGCGTATCCAATGTCTGTCCGAAGCCGGAGATCGACTCGGGGATGATCACACCGTTGATGCGGTATTGCAGATTGGCGTGGTCGCCGCGCACGTGCAAACCGCCGTAGGAATCCTGCACCACGCCGGGCGCCTGCAGGATCACCTGGTTGAGCGGAGTGGAGTCGCCCAGCGGCAGTCGTGCGATCGCCGCGCGGTCGATCACGTACTGGCTGGA
>CAZMMO010000500.1:0-1433 GCA_964567365.1 uncultured Rhodanobacteraceae bacterium
ATTTCAGGAACACCAGCCCCAGCACCGGGTGTTTGTACTCCGCCGCCGACACCGAGCCGCGCAGCTTGTTGGCGGTGTCCCACAGCGTTTTCTTGAATTCCTCGTCGGTCATGCCTTCCCCTGTGTTGTCCTTGCCTGCCAGGTTTCACACCAGTGTACTGCGCAGGAAAAGGTGCCAGGAAAAGATGTCAGGGGCAATTTTCGCGTGCTATCCGAACAGCCGAATCGTTCCTGGCACCGCTGCCCTCACCCAGCAGGCTGGCCGCGGGAACACACGACCTCTCCGCATGAACCAAGACTCACCCGCCGCCCGGTGTCGCACCTGCCATGAAAATTCTCCCGCTGTCCTCCGCATATTTGCGTGTTTAGCTCTTGAATCTGACGGGGCGGTAGGACGCGACATCATCCGTCACTCCGAAGCATGGCCAGCGTCAGCACATGGTCGCCGATGCCCCAGCCGCCATCGGCCACCTCTTCGATGAGGACCATGGTGTTGGAGCGCACATGCTGGCCGTAGATCTCGGCATACAGGTCGGTGGCCCGGTGGACGATCTGCTCTTTCTGCTCGGCGCTCAAGGTGCCGGCGGGTACTTTGAAATTGGCAAACGGCATGATGTTTCCTCTTCAATTTTGTGGAATGCAAGGGGATGCGGATCAGGCGAACCCGCCGTTGACGCGCAGCACCTGCGCGTTCACCCAGGCGCCGTCGGGGCCGGCCAGGAACGAAACGGCGGACGCGATTTCCTCGGGCTGGCCGATGCGCTCCATCGGCGCCAGCTTGGCGATCTGTGCAATGCGCTCGTCCGATTTGCCGTTGAAAAACAGCTCCGTGGCCACCGGGCCGGGGGCAATCGCGTTGACGGTGATGTCGCGGCCGCGCAGTTCGTTGGCCAGCACGTGCACCAGGCCTTCGACGCCGGCCTTGCTGGCGATGTAGGGGCCGTAGGACGGAAACGCCTTGGCCACCACGCTGGAAGACAGCGCGATGATGCGGCCGCCGGCGCCGAGGCGTTGCGCGGCCTGCGCCAGCACCAGGAACGTGCCGCGCAGGTTGGTGGCGATGGTGCGGTCGAACGCCTCCAGGCCGTCCATGCTGATCGACGCCATGGGCATGATGGCGGCGCTGTGGACGACCACGTCGATGCGGCCGAAGGCATCCAGCGTGTCGACGAACAGGCGCTCCACATCGGCCGGGTCGCCGACGTCACCCTGCACGGTGACTGCCTGGCCGCCCTCAGCTTCGATGGCCTCGACCGTCGAGCGGGCCTTGTCCGCGTTGCCAGCGTAATGAACGGTCACGGCAAAACCATCCGCCGCCAGGCGCATGGCAATCGCCTGGCCGATGCCGCCGGAAGCGCCGGTGACGATGGCGACTTTTCGGGGAGTGTTGTTCACGGGGAAACTCCTGCACTCGGGTGTGGAAAGTGGATGGA
>CAZMMO010000501.1:0-1433 GCA_964567365.1 uncultured Rhodanobacteraceae bacterium
CCTGCTTCGGCCTGATCTTCACCCCGGTGTTCTACCTGGTCATCCGTGGCCTGGTGGAACGCCGCCGCGCGCGTCGCCAGGCGGCGGCCGCGCTCGAATCATCCTGAAAAAAGGAGGCAGACAATGAACCTGATATCCCTGCGCAAACGGCAACAGGCCGACTCCCTGTACGATTTCATCACCTGCTCCGCCGAGCTTCTCGCCAGTGACGACGAACCCCGGCGGCGCGACCTGGAAGACCGTTTGCTGGCCCTGTTGCCGAAGCTGCGGCGGACGCCGTTGTTCGATGTCCTCGCCGTCCGCGACCCGGCCCTGCGTGCCATGCTCGACGACAGCGGCGATGCCCCGCCGTTGCCGGCCCTGCACGCCGCGAGCAATCATCCGGCCTACCGGGCCTATTGAGGCCGGGCAGGGCGGTATCCTCTCTCCACAAAGCGAGGTTCCCTCATGTATCGTTCACGACTTTGTATCGCCCCATGAAGCACGTTGGCGCCAGCCATGCCCTGTTTCCCGACGACGTTGCACAGGCGCCGGCACGCGAGATCATCGCCGCCGACGCGTGGCTGTTGCGTGGCTTTGCCGGGGCGGATGACGCCGCGTTGCTGCAGGCGCTGCAGACCGTCCTGCAACAGGCCCCGCCGCGCCACATGCTGACGCCGGGCGGGCGGCGCATGTCGGTGCGCAACACCAATTGCGGGCCGCTGGGCTGGGTGTCGGACCGGCAGGGATACCGCTACGTGGCGTGCGATCCGCAGACTGGACGATCCTGGCCGCCCATGCCCAAGGCCTTCGCGGGTCTGGCCGATGCCGCGGCCCGTGCCGCCGGTTTCGGCGCTTTCGTGCCCGATGCCTGCCTGGTCAATCTCTACGAGCCCGGGACGCGGTTGTCGTTGCACCAGGACCGCGACGAGCGCGATTTCGATGCGCCCATCGTCTCGGTCTCGCTGGGACTGCCGGCCACGTTCCTGTTCGGCGGCCCGACGCGTGCTGCGCGTGCCCGGCGCGTATCGCTGCTGCATGGCGACGTGGTGGTCTGGGGCGGCGCTTCGCGGCTGGCTTTCCACGGCGTGGCGCCCCTGGCCGAGGGCACGCATCCGCTGCTGGGGCGGCAGCGGATCAACCTCACCTTGCGCAAGGCGTTTTGAAAATAGGGCATGATGGCCTCATGTTGCGAGGATCGGCGGCGAGAAAAGACGGAGGCCTGCCATGAAGATGCAGACGGTTTTCGCGGGCGCGGCATGCGCCTTGCTGGTCGGGCTGGCGCCGTTGGCCCATGCCGATTCCATGTCACTCAACGGCTTTCGCAACCACGCCTTGCCGGTGCTGGTCACCGTCGACAGCCACGGCAAGGTCACGGCCGTGTCGCCGGCCTATCCCCTGCGCCTGCCGATGCAGCGCCTGCTGCGGTCCACCTTGCGCAAGATGATCACCGG
>CAZMMO010000502.1:0-681 GCA_964567365.1 uncultured Rhodanobacteraceae bacterium
CGAACGACAGGCCCGCCTTGGAATCGCGCCGCGTGCGCACCCAGCCCTGGACCGTCACTTCGCCGCCGGCACCCTCGCCGGCAACGGCCTGCTTGACGCTGACCACCGTCATGGATCGAAACTCCGATTTGTGCTGATATCCGTGCCGGCCGGGACGACGCTTGCGGGAGGTTTCGTGGGCCCGGAAGGCAATCGGCAAATGATAACGGATCGCGCCGCGCGCCGGTGACCCGCTTTCCGGTCCCACCCGTATTATCATGGGGCCATGAGCATCCAGATCACCCCCACGGCCCATCGACGCATGCGCGAGTTCCTCGACCGCAATCCCGGCTCCGCCGGCGTGCGCTTCGGCGTGCGCCGCACCGGGTGCTCCGGTTTTGCCTACGTGGTCGAGCTGGCCGACACGGCGGCCGCGGCCGACACCCGGGTCACGGTGGACGGTATCGCACTCATCGTCGACGCCAAGAGCCTGCCGCTGGTCGACGGCACCGTCATCGATTTCCAGCGCCAGGGCCTCAACGAGGCCTTCGTGTTCCACAACCCCAACGCCACCGGCGAATGCGGCTGCGGCGAGAGCTTCTCAGTGTAGGAGCGCACCTGGGCGCGACAGCCTCGAGGCCCATGAGTGGGGTTGGGGTGTGGTGCCCAAGTGCGCACCGAAACCGGGGGTGGTGAAAACCC
>CAZMMO010000502.1:691-1432 GCA_964567365.1 uncultured Rhodanobacteraceae bacterium
GCACGTGGGCGCGACTGCCTCAACGCACTAACGAGCCTCGAGGCTGTCGCGCCCTGGTGCGCTCCTACACCGGTGGTGGTGACATCCCGGCAGCGGTGCTGCGATGACTTGCGTCACCCTCCGTCATCCCGATACAATCCCGCTTCTGTCCGCCCTCCGCAGGCGACAGAGCCTTGCCTCACCGCCATGCCGCGGGAGGCTGCCATCCCCGGCATGTCGCGCGGGGAGCATCCATGAGGAAACCACATGCGTCATTACGAAATCGTGTTCCTGGTCCATCCGGACCAGAGCGAGCAGGTGCCGGCCATGATCGAGCGCTACAAGGCGACGATCGAAGGCGGCAACGGCAAGATCCACCGCCTGGAAGACTGGGGCCGCCGTCAGCTCGCCTATCCCATCAACAACATGGCCAAGGCCCATTACGTGCTCTTCAACATCGAGTGCGACCAGGGCGTGCTCGACGAGCTGGAGTCGGCTTTCCGCTTCAACGACGCCATCCTGCGTCATCTGACCATCAAGCGTCCGGGCCCCGATACCGAGCAGTCGCCGATCCTCAAGAGCAAGGAGAAGGACGACGCCAAGGCATCCTCGCGCCGCCCCGAACGTACCGATGATTCGTCCGATGATGGCGATGACGACAGCGACAACAACGACAACGACTGAACCAGGAGCCCGCCATGTCCAAGTTTTTCCGCCGCCGCAAGTATTGCCGCTTCACGGCCGAGGGCGTGAAGGAGATCG
>CAZMMO010000503.1:0-1426 GCA_964567365.1 uncultured Rhodanobacteraceae bacterium
GCCATGACCGCTGGTTCCTGGACCGCATCGCCACCCACATCCTGGCCTTCGAGGGTGACTCGCACGTGGAATTCTTCCAGGGCAACTATCGCGAGTACGAGGAAGACAAGAAGCGCCGCCTGGGCGACGACGCCGGCCCGCACCGGCTGCGCTACAAGTCGCTGAAATAAGGAGGCACGTTCCCGGGGCTTCCTGCCGAAAGCCGCGGGTCACGCACGCTGCCAAACCTGGTGTCCGGGCCGTCGTCGCGTACGTGAACGACGGCCCGCCGCACCGACTTGACGCCCCGCAGCGGCACGGCAACACTGGTCGCGTCCTGCGTCGTTCCGGTGGATGTCCATGCAATACCGACTCGCCCTTGTCAGTGCCGCCACGCTGGCGCTTGCGGCCTGCGGCAGCTCCGACCATCCGCAGCAACCTGCACCCCCGTCCCCGCCTGCCGACACCGCTTCGCAGTCCGCGCCAACGGCTGCACATCACGTCCGGCCGGCCGACCTGCCGGCAGCAGGCATGCAACGCTTTCGCAGCGCGCGCCTGGGGTTCCGCATCGACTACCCGGACGCGATGGCCTCCCATGTCCGCTTCGACAGCAAGTACCTGGCCAACGACGCCTGGAAAACCTACGCTCCGGAGGGTTCCACGGGCACGGAAGTGCTGATGCTCACCCTGCCCGGCTCCAACGACGTGACCGCGGGCGAATTGCGCATCGGCATCAGCAGCGGCGAGAAGGAAGTCGCGCACTGCGAGGTGCCGCCGGCCAACGCGGACAAGTCCAGCATCGGCAAGACCACCCTCAACGGCACCGCCTTCACCCGTTTCCACGCCGCCGATGCCGGCATGAGCCACTACCTCAAGGTGCACAGCTATCGCACCGTACACGGCGGCTACTGCTACGCCATCGACCTGCTGGTCACCGGCACCAACCCGAAGGTCTACGACCCGCCGCGCCAGCCGCCCTTCAGCAACGAGGCGGCGTTCAAGCAGTTGCACCAGGCCCTGCAGGGATTCCGTTTCACGCGCTGAATCGCACACCGCGCACGCTGGCGTGTCACGATCGGGCCAATGCCTTGACGACGCGACGATAGCGGTCGGCGATGCGCTCCTCGTCGGCGTGATGGAAATCGTGCACCACCTCGCGGCCATCCACGCACACGTCGCGCACCAGCGGCGTATTGCCGACGAACAGGAAGCTGTCGACCAGATCGCGTTCGTCGCGCGCAGCCAGCAATGGCGAGGTCATGTCCAGGCGCAGCCGGTCACCGGCCGCGGCTTCGCGCGGCAGGCCTGCCGCCTGCAGGCCACCGGCCACGGCCAGCGACCACAGGGTTTCGCCCACGCTGCCGCCCTCCTCGCGCGCCGCCACCAGGCGCCGGCGCGTGGCCAGGCGCTGCCCGTATTCCAGCCAGCGCAATTCCTCGACCGGCGA
>CAZMMO010000504.1:0-1421 GCA_964567365.1 uncultured Rhodanobacteraceae bacterium
CGCCCGCCCCCGCCATCGCCGCGCTGCGGCACGCCGGCGCTTTGCTGCCACGCGGGCAATGCGAAAACGTCGCTCACACCGCCGCCGGTCGCCCCGCCGCTGCCGCCATCGTTCCACACGGTTTCCGAGCTCACGGTGTCGCCATCCACCGTCAACGTGGTGCCGCCGCAACCGAGCACGTGCGGGCTGGAAGCGGGGAAATCCACATGCGTGCCCGAAGCGGAGGCCGCATTGTCGCTGCTGCCGCTGTCGCCCGCCGCCGCGATCACGGTAACGCCCATGGCCACCGCGTCGGCGCAGGCCTCGTCCATGGCACTGCGTGCCTGCGCGGTCCACTGGTCCTCGCTTGCGCCCCAGCTGATGCTGATCGCGACCGGCGCCGGCTGCGCATGCGCGGCGTCGCTGATCGCATCCAGGAACCCCGCGTCCGTATTGGGCGCGAAGTAGACGACGAGGCTAGCCTTGGGTGCGATCGCACCGGCGACCTCGATATCCAGCAGCACCTCGCCGTCGGCCCCGTCCGGGTCCTGGCCCGGCTGGTTCTGTGCGCCATCGACGCCCACCGCCTTGACCGTGGGCGTGGCCAGCCCGAGGCCGGCAAAATACGTGTCCAGGTCGTCCTGCCCGAAGCCCCCGCCCAGCTCGACGATGGCGATCGTCTGGCCGGATCCGTCGGCTTCGGGCATGGCGTAGATGTCGGCCAGTTGCAGGGGCGTGTAGCTGGTCCTTACCGCGGCCGGCCGCGCGATCCGGAAGCGCGGGGAAGCCTGCGGCGGACGGCCACCGAGGACCGCGGCCACGATATCCCCCAGGTCGGCCGGGGGCCGTTCGACCCAGGCACGCACGATCTTTTCCGGCCCTTCGACGCGGACGCGCCGCGACGGCCCGTGCACCGCCACCACCGTGAGCCCGGCTTCCTCGACGGCACGGCAGACGGTTTTCACGTCCTCCGGATGCGCGCCGACATGCTCGCCCAGTTCCTGCGACGTGAGCGCCCTTGCCAGGGTGTCCGCCGGCATCTCCCCGGCACGACGCCGCAGGACGATCGTGGCACATGCCGTGCGCGTTCCGTCGCCGGATTGCGCCTGCCGATTGCCGAAAATGGCCATGGCCCGAGTATGGACCCGGTACCCGCCGAGAGTCTGAACCGTCGGGGACGGAGGGAATTAATTTCTTGTTGACCGGCGCGGAGGTACCCATGCAACGATTTGGCACAACAAGAAATTAATTCCCTCCGTCCCCATTACGCTGGTCCCCATTACGCTGCGCCGGCTTGTGAAAGCAGGCCCGTACGGCTATTCTGACGCGCTGCATCGGGCCGGTCCGCGTTCCCGATACGGCACGGTCGGAAGCCGTTGCAGCAGCATGGAGAGGTGTCCGAGTGGTTGAAGGAGCACGCCTGGAAAGTGTGTATACGGCTT
>CAZMMO010000505.1:0-1406 GCA_964567365.1 uncultured Rhodanobacteraceae bacterium
GATGCCGTCGCGCCCGGGTGCGCTCCTACAGGGGGACGGGATGCAATGGCGGGTCCGGGGTGGGGAATGCCTGCCACAGTTGGGCCAGGGTGCGGTGCGCGACGGGATGCACGAGGTCGGGCGCGATGTCGGCCATGGGCTTGAGCACGAAGGCCTGTTCGACCAGTTCCCTGCGCGGCAATTCGAGATGGCCGGGGCCGGTCATGACGCGCTCGTCGTAGAGCACGATGTCGATGTCCAGGGGACGGCTGGAAAAGCGCGGACCGTCGCGGCGCCGGCCCTGGCGGGCCTCCAGCGCGTGCAGCCAGTCATTGAGCGGTTCCGGGTCGAGATCAGTGTGGATGCGCGCGGCGGCATTGAGAAAATCGGGGCCGTCGAAACCCACCGCCGCCGTGCGGTACAGCGGCGACAGCAGCACCTCGCCGAAACGCTCGCGCAACGCGGCGACCGCCTTGCGCAGGTTGTCCGCCGGCTCGAGGTTGCTGCCCAGGCTCAGGTAGACCGTGGACATGTTCAGGTCGGCCGTACGCCGCGTTCGATCTCCACGCCCACGGCCTTGGAACCGCGCACGGCGCGCGGCTTGCGCAGGCGCAGCCGTACCCAGGGCACGTCGAATTCCTCGCGCACGATCGCCACGCAGCGTTCGGCCAGGGTTTCCACGAGCTGAAAGCTCGAATCCTCCACGAACGCCACCAGGCGCTTGGACACGGCCTTGTAGTTGAGCGCATCGGCGATGTCGTCGCTGTCCGCCGGGCGCGTGTTGTCCCAGGCCATTTCCAGATCCAGCGTCACCGTCTGGCGTATCTGCCGTTCCCAGTCGTAGATGCCGATGACGGTGTCGATGTGCAGTCGTTCGATGAAAACGATGTCCATGGCGATATCCGGGTGGTGCGATAGGGAATCGTCATCCCGGTTTGCGCCGAGATGACGGCAAGGAGGATGTCCGGAAACGACGCCGACGTCCAGGCGCTAGGACGCCAGCGCCGGCAGGTCCTCGAGGCTCCAGCGCGGGCGCACGCGGATCTCGGGTCCGCTCGTCTGCCCGGCGGCCAGGCGGATGGCGCCGGCCTGGGCGATCATGGCGCCGTTGTCGGTGCAGAACTCCAGGCGTGGAAAATACACGCGGAAACCGTCCGCCTCGCCGGCTTCGGCCAGGCGTTCGCGCAGGCGCCGGTTGGCACCCACGCCGCCGGCCACGACCAGGCGTTCGGCGCCGGCCGCTTGCAGCGCGCGCCGGCACTTGATGACCAGGGTGTCGACGATGGCTTCCTCGAAGCCGCGCGCGATGTCGGCGCGGGTCTGTTCGCTCTGGTCGCTCTTTTGCCAGGCCGTCAGCACCTGGGTCTTCAGACCGGAAAAGCTCATGTCCAGGCCGGGCCGGTCGGTCATCGGGCGCGCGAAGCGGA
>CAZMMO010000506.1:0-1405 GCA_964567365.1 uncultured Rhodanobacteraceae bacterium
AGACGTTGCAGGCGCGCCCGGATGACGGGCCATTCCTCGTGCAGGAACCGTTCGCGCTCGGACTTGAGCAATGCTTCCGGAGCACCTTGGGTCACAAACATGCCCAGTCCCCTCCTTTTCTCGATCAGTTGTTCTTCGACCAGTTCCTGGTAGGCCCTGGACACGGTCAGCGGATTGATCTGGTAATCGGCCGCCACCTGGCGTACCGAGGGCAGGGCGTCGCCCTCGCCGAGGACACCGTCCAGGATCATCACCACCATGCGGTCGCGCAGTTGGCGGTAGATCGGGACGCTGTCGTTCCAGGTGATGGTCATGAAGTCAGTCCTTGCGGGTCTGCGCGTGGGCGGCGCCGGAAGCGGAGCCGAACGAATAGTACGGCATGCGCAGGTGCGACCCGACTGCCTGCGTGGCGGCCGCCTGGATCAGATTGTTCATCAGCGGATGGTCGCCGGACTGGCGTGCCTGGACCGCCGCTTGCGCGGGAGGCGTGGCATAAACCGTTATCCCGGGCAGATCGGTCACGGGCAGACCGTCCAGGCTGGCCGGTTGCGCCTGCGTGGCAGCAGTCGTCGGATTGGCTGACGCCATGGTCAGGACGAGCAGGGAAGCGCCGGCGATCAACAGGGATCCGGCGACCGAAATCAATGCATGTCGGAACATCGTGCCCTCCAGGAGTGTTTCTGTAATATGGTGTTGTAGTAAACCATAACACCAAATCGGCAAGCGTCAACCATGACGATCGGCATGGGTGGAGAGGCTGACGAGAAGCGGGTCCGACGCCGTTCTAGCCGGTGAACACCAGCATCAGGCTGAGCAGAAGAATGCCGAAAATCACCACCATCAGGGCGAAAAACGCGGCCAGATACGGGCCATGGTGGGCCGGAAGACGATGCCGCCGGCGCCAGTCGTGCGAATAGGCCAGGAAGCGCAATCCGGTGGTCAGGGCCATCACGATGCCCAGCAGCACCAGGGCCGCGCCGGCCCAGGTGGACAGGATGTCCAGCAACAGGTTCTGGTGCAGGCGGGCATAGGCCTTGCCGCCGGGAACCCGGTGCAGGAGCAGGCCGAAGCGGTCGATGGCGATGCCGAAGATCATCAGCGACAGGGCCGTGCGCACCCATACCGACAGGGTGCGCTCCGCATTGTGGTAGGAACGCGTTTCGGACATCTCCGAACGCTGCGCCGACATCCGCGAGCGGTCGGCCGACATCTTCGAACGCTCCTCGGACATGCGCGAACGGTCAGCCGACATGCGCGAGCGGTCTTCGGACATCTTCGAGCGGTCCTCGGACATGCGCGTGCGCGTTTCCGACAACTCGGTCTGCCTCCGGGCCAACTCGAGCATCTTGCGCATGATGGCGATCTGTTCTGGTTCGTCCTTCTCGTCCATGGCGCTTCCCCGGCA
>CAZMMO010000507.1:0-1393 GCA_964567365.1 uncultured Rhodanobacteraceae bacterium
GCGCGACGGCATCAGCTTTCCATGGAGCTTTACGCCGGTCGCGCCCAGGTGCGCTCCTACAAAAGCATAAGCCGGTCGCGCCCAGGTGCGCTCCTACAAAAACATTCGCGTTGTCGCCGGGGGTGGCGGTCAGCCGGTGCGTGGGTGGTTTCTGGAGGTCCCCTCGAGGCATCGTGGAATCAATCGACCCGACAAAACACCGCCTTGAGGTACCGCCCCTCCGGCACCACCGCCGACACCGGGTGATCCGGGCCGGCGCCGTGGTGGGCCAGGATCTGGATGTCGCGGCCGGCGTTGAGGGCGACGCGGCGCAGCATGTCGAGGAAGTCGGCGGCGCCGACCAGGCCGGTGCACGAGCAGGTCAGCAGCAGGCCGCCGGGTTCGAGGGCGTCCAGCGCCAGGCGGTTCATGGCGAAATATTTCTTCAGCGCGCGCGGCACGTCGTGGCGGTTGCGCGTGAGCTTGGGCGGATCCAGGACCAAGGCATCGAAGCGTTCGTCGCGCTCGCGCGCGGCCTTGAGCCAGTCGAACACGTCGGCTTGCTCGAAACGCGCGGACACGTCGTTGGCTGCGGCGTTGGCGCGGGCGATGTCGAGGATGCCGGTGTCGGCGTCCACCCCGATCGCCTCGCGCGCGCCATTGGCCATGGCGTGCACGGCAAAGCCGCCGGCGTTGCAGCACAGGTCCAGCACCCGCCGGCCGCGCGCCAGCCGCGCGAAGCGGGCGCGGTTGTCGCGCTGGTCGGCGAAGAAGCCGGTCTTGTGGCCGCTGCCGGGCGCGGCATGAAAACGCAGGCCGTGCTCGTGCACTTCGACCGGCGCGGGCGGTTCGCCGGCGCGGCAGTCGAACGACTCCTGCTTCTGCACGTGCTTTTCGGCAAACGCGTAGACCGTGGATCCGGGGAAGTGCCGATACAGCGCCGCCTCGACCGCCTCGCGCCAGCGCCACATGCCGGCGGCGAAATATTCGACCACCAGGATATTGGCGTAACGGTCGACCACCAGGCCGGACAGGCCGTCGCCCTCGCTGTGGATTACGCGCCAGGCGTCGCTCGCGGCATCGAGCGCCAGCACCTCGCGGCGCAGCGCGACCGCGCGGTCGATGCGCGCGTCGAGCAGGCCGGTGTCGAGTGTCTCGTCCGGGTCGGTGCTGAGCAGGCGCAGGGCGATGCGCGCGTGCCCGTTCCAGAAGCCGCGGCCGACGAAACGGCCCTTGGCGTCGACGACCTCGACCACGCTGCCCGGAGGCAGTTTCGCGGCGGGTTTGTGTACTTGCGAGGACCAGATCCACGGATGGCCGGGCAGGCGCGGGCCGGTGAGCGTGATGACGGGGAGGGAATCCATGCGCGCATTGTAGAGGCGCGAGTGCAGGCGTGGATTCCCTCCCCCACCGC
>CAZMMO010000508.1:0-1356 GCA_964567365.1 uncultured Rhodanobacteraceae bacterium
GCTGGCTTTTCTCCATCTGCGACTTGACGCGGCCACGGATGCGCTTTTCCACCTGTTGCAGGTCCATCTCGCCGTCGACCTGCCCGATCAGCATTTCCAGGCGCTTGCCCACCTCCAGGGTTTCCAGCACCTGCTGCTTGTCGGCCAGGCGCACGTTCAGGTGCGCGGCGATGCTGTCGGCCAGGCGCGAGGGGTCCTCGATGCCCGACAGCGTGGACAGCACCTCTGGCGGTAGCTTGCGGCTCTGCTTGACCAATTGCTCGAACAGCGACATCAGGGTGCGCGCGATCACTTCCAGTTCGCGCTCGTCCTTGTCGGGCACCGAGTCGATCACGTGGCTGCCGGCACCGAGCAGCGCCTCGCCTTCGTCCCAGGTGTCGATGGCCACCCGCGCCTGCCCTTCGACCAGCACCTTGACGGTACCGTCGGGCAGCTTCAGCAACTGCAGTACCCCGGCCAGCGTACCCACGTCGTAGAGGTCGCCGCCCTTGGGGTCGTCGGTGTCCGGGCTTTTCTGCGCCACCAGCAGAATCCGGCGATCGTTTTCCATGGCCGCCTCAAGCGCGCGCATGGACTTGTCGCGCCCCACGAACAGCGGGATCACCATGCTGGGATAGACGACGACGTCACGCAGCGGCAATACGGGCAGGGTGTCGAGCGCGGCTCGGGTGCGGTTGGACTTGCGGGGCATCAGGACGGCCTCTGGGTTGCTGTACACGACAAGCCCGAGACTGCGCCCGGGCCCTGGTAAGGGTCAAGTGGTGGCAAATGCCGAGGGATCAAGGCGAACCTGTCGCCCACGCGCAAGCGCCGCCATGAACAGGGGCCATGGCGGCGCGGTACGGGCGAATCGGACCGGGTGGAAATCAGGCCGCGCCACCCGCCCCTTCCAGCTTCTGCTGGGCGGGTTGCATGTTGCCGTGGTAGATCAGGTAGGGCTCGGCCTGGCCCTCGATGACGGCATCGTCCACCACGACCTTGCTGACGTGTTCGAGCGAGGGCAGTTCGTACATGGTGTCCAGCAGCACCTCCTCGAGGATGGTGCGCAAGCCGCGCGCGCCGGTCTTGCGCTTGAGCGCCTTGCGCGCAATGGCGTTCAGGGCCTCGGGGCGGAACTCCAGTTCCACCTCTTCCATCTCGAACAGCTTCTTGAACTGGCGGGTGACGGCGTTCTTCGGCTCGACCAGGATCCGGACCAGGGCATCCTCGTCCAGTTCGTCCAGCGTGGCCACCACGGGCAGGCGGCCGACGAACTCGGGGATGAGGCCGAAGCGCACCAGGTCGTCCGGCTCCACCGACGCCAGCAGCTTGCCGATGTTTTCCTTGCGGTCCTTGCTGCGCACCTCGGCGGAAAAG
>CAZMMO010000509.1:0-1347 GCA_964567365.1 uncultured Rhodanobacteraceae bacterium
TTCCGCGATCCACGCTATCCCGAACTCCTGTTCCGCTATCGCGCGCGCAACTGGCCGGACACGCTGGACGCCGACGGACTGGCACGCTGGGAAAACTTCCGCAGGCAGCGCCTGACCCGCGAGACCCCGCTCACCACGCTGACCCTGAACGCCTATTTCGCGGAAATCGCCGCCCTGCGCCAGGACCCGGAACGCAGCGGTCGCGACCTGGGTCTGCTCGACCACCTCGAAGCCTGGGGCCACGAACTGCAATCAGGCCTCGCCACCTAGATTCCGCTCTCCCCTTCTGTAGGAGCGCACCCGGGCGCGACAGCCTCAAGGCTCATATGAGCGCTGATGCCGCCGCGCCCGGGTGCGCTCCTACATGGTGATATGACGCATACGGGTGGAATGACGCGATGCAGGTGACGGGACGGGCATTCTTGCTAACATCCGACGCATGCCACGCACCTATTTCTCGCCCGCCACGTTCCGCTTCCTGCGCCAGCTCGACCGCCACAACAACCGCGAATGGTTCCATGCGCACAAGGCCGACTACGAAAAGCACGTGCGCGAACCGTTCCTGGCGCTGATCACCGACCTGCAGGAGCCGTTGGCGAAAATCAGCCCGCACTACCGCGCCGACCCGCGCAAGGTCGGCGGCTCGCTGTTCCGCATCCATCGCGACACGCGCTTCTCGCACAACAAGCTGCCCTACAAGCCGTTCGCCGGCGCGCGCCTGTTCCACGAGCGCCGTCGCGAGATCGCCGCGCCTTCGTTCTACCTGCACATCGCCCCCGACGACTGCTTTGCCGGCGGCGGGCTGTGGCATCCCGAATCGCATACGCTACGCAACATCCGCGATTTCATGGTCGACAATCCGGCGGCCTGGAAACGCGCCACGCAGGGCCGCGCATTCCGCGAGCATTTCGCGTTCTGGGGCGAGAGCCTGAAGCGGCCGCCACGCGGCTTCGACGCCGACCACGAGCTGATCGACGATCTCAAGCGCAAGAGCTTTGCCGCCGGCGAAGGCTTCAGCCAGGAGCTGGCCTGCTCCGACAAACTGCGACCTTTCGCCATCGCCACTTTCAAGCGCATCGCGCCGATGATCGACTATTTGTGTGCGGCGCAGAATCTCGAGTTCTGAAGCCACCGCTGGGCCACGACGGAAGCACGCACAAGAAACCCCACGTAAAACTCCCGTACACGCCCTACAGGGCGTAGCCGCGTGGCCGCTACCCGATATCGAGTGGCAGGCAGGCGGTTTTGCAAAAGAAAAGGGCAACCGAAATTGCCCTAAGTTACTGAAAAACATGGAGGCCAGAGTCGGAATCGAACCGGCGTACACGGCTTTGCAGGCCGCTGCAT
>CAZMMO010000510.1:0-1333 GCA_964567365.1 uncultured Rhodanobacteraceae bacterium
GCCGTTCGATCCGCCAGTGACGTCGAAGAAGATCACCGTGCACGTGGAGTAATTGTGCGCCACGAAAAGGCGGGTTGGGTCCGCCTTTTCGTGCTTGATATAGGCATAGAAGATCGGTGCGGCAATCACAAGCGCCCCGGCATGCTTGCCGAGCCAGTGCGTAAGCTTCCCCGAAACGTAGACACCCTGAAAGTAGACCTTTCTGGCATCGTACCCAGCCAGGAGGTTTCCATGAAAAGTCCCGATTCACCGAAACGCAAATCGTCTCGATTCTCAAGCAGGCCGATGCAGGTGTTCCCGATGAGCTGCTGGACCAGCATCTATTCCTGCGCCTCGATGACGTCCGCAAAGCGGTCTACTGGTGGAGCATCGATTACAACGAGCAGCGACCACACGACTCTCTGGGCGATCTGACGCCCGCTGAACACCGTCAACAAACCGCCGAAAGTTCTACTTTTGAAGTGTCTGCTTGACGGGGAAGCTTACGAGTGCATGGCATCCTTGCGCATGCTCTCGACCGAGGCGGGCAGGTGGTCGACGATCCAGGCCGGCAGCAGATCCAGCCGCAACGTCAGCCACAACACCAGCCCGGCGATAAAGGGGGCCGATAAAGGGGGCGGTGGTAATTAAACCCGCATCTATTTGCCTTAGAGCATGTCAGCCGGCTTGATGTCGGTTGCAGGCGTAGACCAACTGGCCAGCTTGGTTTAATTACCACCGTCCCCTTTTATTCTTGACCTGCACGCCGGGAAGCTGGCTCAGGCGGACGGCGGCGACCTTGAATTCGGCGCTGTAGCGCGTGGTGGCTCGGGGGCCTGGTTTGGGTATGGATCACTCCTGAGTGGTTAGCTCAAGGTGTCCACTAAACCGTAGGAACTATCCCGCCCGCTGCATTGACTTGTTAGGCTCATGTCACTTGCGCGTCAAAGCCCGCTCATTTTCATTGCCACAGCAACCGGACGTGATAGATCGAAGTAGAACTTATGCTCGGAACCATCCTGAGCAGTGACGCTAATCATTTTGATGAGCTTGTCAGGGTTGTCTGGGGCTTCGATCGTGAACTCGATTCCTCGCTCGGAACCCGGTCCGCATCGCTCTGAAATAAAGCCGTCGATGAGTGCTTGAGCCATTGCCATGCTTGCGCAATTGATGATTGCTGGAGAACGATCTGACAGCCCGTCGCCGCCGTAAATCGGTGGCTTGTCGTCATGCTGCGGTTTGCTATTACCGCCAAGCAATCGCGAAATGATGCCCATGCTTCCGATCTCCTGAGAGCTCAACGCCTGAGGTAACAGGCACGAGGCCCATCGGGCCGAGTGTCCGAGTTGACCGA
>CAZMMO010000511.1:0-1312 GCA_964567365.1 uncultured Rhodanobacteraceae bacterium
AAATCCCATGGGCAAATTCGCACGCAGCTGGCAATTGCTGAAGGCCAGCGTCGATGTCCTGATGCACGAGCGCAAGCTGCTGGTCTTTCCGCTGATCTCGGCATTCTGCCTGCTGCTTGTCGTGATCAGCTTCGCCTTGCCGGCGGCGTTCGCCGTCGGCCTGTTCGCGCCGGGCCACCAGCTGCAAATCGATCCCCAGGGCAGCCACCTGGACTGGTACGTGGTGCTGTTCGTTTTCTACCTGGTGGCCTACAGCGTGGGGCTGTTTTTCAACACCGCGCTGGTGCATGCGGCGCTCACGCATCTCGACGGCGGCCATCCCACGGTACGCGGCAGTCTGCGCGAAGCCGCAACCAAGTGGCCGCAGATCTTCGGCTACGCCGCCATTGCCGCCACCGTCGGCGTGTTCCTGCATGCCCTGGAAGAGCGTCTGGGCCTGATCGGCCGCTGGGTGATCAGCCTGATCGGCATGGCCTGGTCGGTGGTCACCTTCCTCGTGGTGCCGATGCTGGCCGCCACCGACGTCGGCCCGATCGACGCGGTCAAGCGCAGCGCGCAACTGCTCAAGCAGACCTGGGGCGAAAACCTGGTCGGCAACCTCGGGCTGGGCGTGCTGTCCCTTCTCATGGGGCTGGCCTGGATCGTGATCGTGGGCGGCCTGTTTGCGCTGGCCACCGTCACCCGGTCCCCGGCCCTGTTCGTTCTGATGGCCGCGGTCGGCGTTGTCGGCATGTTCTTCCTGGTGCTGGTGCAGACGGCGCTGCGCGGCGTGTATTCGGCGGCCCTGTACCGCTTTGCCATCCACGGCGACCCCGGCGGCCGCTTCGACCGGACCCTGCTCGAAGGCGCCTTCCGCATCCGCCGCCGGCGCTAGCGATCGACCCACCCCCGCGTCGTCATCGTAGGAGCGCACCCGGGCGCGACCAGCATCAAGGCTCATCGATCGCCGATGCCACCGTGCCCGGGCGCGCTCCTTGTCCTCAAGGACTCAGGAGCATGGGTCCTGGCCTTTTTCGCATGCGCTGGAGGGTGAGGGTTTTCGAGATCCCCTCATAGGCAGCCAAAACGTGCACGTGCCCGGAGCTTTGCCGCGCATCGGCTATCCTTGAACGTCATCCCGCCAGCCATGCCCGCATGACCGACCGTTTGCCCCAACCCGACGCCGACGCCCGCGCCCACTCCGATCGCCTCGTGGCTCTGCTGCGCGAGGAAATCGACGCGCACGGCCCGATGCCTTTCGCACGCTACATGGAGCGTTGCCTGTACGCGCCGGGCCTGGGCTACTACAGCGCCGGCAGCACCAAGCTCGGCG
>CAZMMO010000512.1:0-1312 GCA_964567365.1 uncultured Rhodanobacteraceae bacterium
CCCCCCGGTAGGGCGGGTTGGCCCGCACCGGCCCCCCCCCCCCCCCCGGTCCCCGGTCCCCGAGTCCCGAGTCCCGAATGGACGTGGGGCGTAAAACAGCGTATTTGCCATCCATTCCGCCAGAGGCGAGTAGCCCGAGGCCGCTGCAATGAACATCTCCGCCCCCTTCATCCGCCGCCCCATCGGCACGTCGCTGCTGGCGGTCGGTCTTTTGGTCATGGGCGCGATTTGCTATTCGCTGCTGGGCATCAGCGCCTTGCCGCAGATGTCGTTCCCGGCCATCTTCGTCAGCGCCAACGAACCGGGGGCCGACGCCAGCACCATGGCGGCCACCGTGGCCGCTCCCCTGGAGCGCCACCTGGGCCAGGTGCCGGGGCTCGAGCGCATGTTCTCGCGTTCGTCCGAGGGCAGCACCTTCGTGTTCCTGATGTTCCAGGACGGCGTCGACATCAATGATGCGGCCAACAAGGTGCAGGCGGCGCTCAATGCCGCGCAAACGGACCTGCCCACCGGCCTGACCTCGCCGCCGACCTACCGCAAGGCCAATCCCAACAACGACCCGGTGCTGCAGTTGGCGTTGACGTCCGACACGCAGCCCCTGTCGCAATTGTTCGCGCGTGCCAACACCCTGCTGCAGCCGCGCCTGTCGCAATTGCCGGGCGTGGCCTCGGTGGAGGTTTCCGGCAGCGCGCAGCCGTCCATCCGCGTGGACGTGAACCTGCACGCGCTCAATACCATGGGGCTGACCTCCAACCAGGTGCGCAATGCCCTGCGTGCGGCCAACGTCACCTCGCCGCAGGGGTTTCTGAGCGACGGCAAGACCACCATGGCCGTGACCGCCAACGACCAGCTGCACACGGTGGAGGATTTCGCCAACCTGGTGATTGCCGTCAACGATGGCCACCCGGTGCGGCTCAAGGACGTGGCGAATGTCTACGAGGGCGCGGAAAACAACTACCAGGCGGCTTATTTCAACGGCAAACCCTCGATCGGTATCGATATTTTCAAGCGTCCGGACGCCAACGTCATCGAGACCGTCGACGGCATCAAGGCCGAATTGCCGGCGCTGCGCAACCTGCTGCCGCCGGGTACGCACCTGACCTCCTACTACGACGGCACGCCCACGGTGCGGGCCTCGATCAACGAGGTGCAGATCACGCTGCTGATCAGCCTGGGCATGGTGGTACTGACCATGTTCTTTTTCCTGCGCCGCCTGGCGCCCACGCTGATCGCCGCCACCGCCGTGCCGCTGTCGCTGGCCGGGGCCTTCACGGCGATGTACATCCTCGGCTACACCCTGGACAACATGTCG
>CAZMMO010000513.1:0-1308 GCA_964567365.1 uncultured Rhodanobacteraceae bacterium
TGGCTTGGAGTTTAGCAGTGGGCGGGGGTTGGGGGTGTGGGCTTTCCATGGAGGTGTTGGATCGGGACCCGGGACCCGGGACCCGGGACTCGTCCTTCGACATGATTCTTGGTGGGGTGATGGCGTTTGGCTTCGGATGGGCCGTGGACGGAGAAGCTGAGGGAAGCGAAGCATATTTCGGTATCGGCGCACATCCGCAGGCTTTCCGGAGCCAAACGCCATCATTCCGCCTTGAAGCGACTCGAAAAACGGGTCCCGGGTCCCGGGTCCCGGGTCCCGATCCAATACCCCCACCCAACCCCCCGGACCCCAAACCATGCAATCATCCCCCCATGACCCCCCACCCCACCTTCTTCTGGCACGACTACGAAACCTCCGGCGCCGATCCCATGCGCGACCGGCCGCTGCAATTCGCCGGTATCCGCACCGGCATGGATCTCGAGCCGGTGGACGAGCCGGTCATGCTGTACTGCAAGCCGGCCACGGACAGCCTGCCGCATCCGCAAGCCACGCTGATCACCGGCATCACACCGCAGCAGGCCGAACGCGAAGGCGTGATCGAAGCCGAATTCGCCGCCGCCGTGCACGAGCAGCTGGCCATGCCCGGCACCTGCGGCGTGGGCTACAACTCGCTGCGTTTCGACGACGGCATCACCCGCCACCTGCTGTACCGCAATTTCTACGATCCCTACGCGCGCGAATGGCGCGACGGCAACAGCCGCTGGGACATCATCGACCTGGCGCGCATGTGCCACGCCCTGCGCCCGGACGGCATCGAATGGCCCGTGCGCGAGGACGGTTCGCCCAGCTTCAAGCTCGAACACCTGGCCGCGGCCAACCATCTGGAACAAAAACACGCCCACGACGCGCTGTCGGACGTGGAAGCCACCATCGCCCTGGCCCGCCTGCTGCGCACCAAGCAGCCGCGCCTGTGGGACTGGTACTTCAAGCTGCGCCGCAAGCAGGCCGTGTTCGGCCTCATTGACGTCGCCCGCATGACGCCGTTGCTGCACGTCTCGTCGCGCTATCCGGCTAGCCAGGGCTGCCTGAGCCTGGTCATGCCACTGGCGATGCATCCGAACCGCAATACCGAGGTCATCGTCGCCAACCTCGACGCAAACCCCGACGACCTGGTCAGGCTGGACGCCGAGGCCATCGCCGACCGCCTGTTCACGCCGCGCGCCGACCTGCCCGAGGGCATCGAGCGTGTCGGTCTGCGCACCGTGCACGTCAACAAGTCGCCCGCGCTGGCACCGCTGTCGGTGCTCAAGGGCACGGACACCAAACGCATCGGTCTGGACGTGGACA
>CAZMMO010000514.1:0-1308 GCA_964567365.1 uncultured Rhodanobacteraceae bacterium
CGATTTCGAGGGGCTTGCCGGCCTCGAACGCCACGGCGGCACGACTTTTCATGGAACACTCCCGGGTACGACCCGCTCGAGGGGGATGACCAAGATAGCAATTCCTGGGCGTTCCGGGGCGAGTGCGCACCCGTTCCCGCACGTCCATGCCGCTTCGGCCCTGCCCGCCAAGTCCGCCTGGACCGTGTCGACAGGGTCGGTGCGCGAACTGCGCGATCTCCGGATCCAACGGCAAGCCAATGAGGCATCGCCCGCATGGAGGCCCACCGCACCCGGGGCACGAGGATAGTGTGGCCAATCGAAGGCCTTGCTATTTTCATCATCCTTCAAGGCATTGGTATAGAACTGGCCAGGAACTTTTTTCATCCTGTCCAATGTCTTCGGATTCAGGTAAGTCATGTGACCTGACCGGAAGTATGCTAATTTTATATTCTCGCGGAGGGACAGTGGAAGCAGCATACCAAGCTATCGCTTCATACGATGGAAGATAATAGATGAATCTCTGATCGTAACCGGGACCCCTAATGTCAGAGGTTCATCATCATATTTTTCCCAATGGCATGCAGCGTCCCTCTGGATAAAACCAGACGACACTCGTTTTTACAAACTTCAGTACGTGGACCTGCCCCGCGCATGGCGGATGACGCAGCGTGAGAAGCGGTGATGCCGACACCACGGCGGACAAGGCTTGCCGTCCATGGTTGTCCTCCGCAGCCGCTTTGTTACTTGCTGTCAACAACAGGAATCCAAGTACGGCAACGAGCAACATCAATACAAAAGCTATCTTGTTCATTTCCCCTCTTTAAGACAACATCAAACGCCGTAGATCACGATGAAAAATTCGTGGAGAAAAGGCTGTCTACAAAGCACAGCCTTCCATACCACATATCAATGAATCGAGATGCTCTGCAGATTCGCTGAATCCGGTCTTCTGTCAGCAGCAAGGGAGACAAAGTAATAGGATTTCCAATGATCACCTCGGCATGGACTCGGCACTATATCCGAAACCCATTACTTGTCCCGTAGTCGGTGCATGGTCTGACCCCTGTTCAATAACAGCAAGGGGAACCTTTCGGGTCAATAGCCAGAATGGGAGCACCACTGATACCAATTCGGGCGACAGAGGGGATCCGTTTCCACACCAGGAACACGCCCAGCAACTACAACCGATGCCCCCAAAGCGCCCGCGACCCCACCTTTCTCGCACCCATCCTTGCTTCCTCTCCATCATCATGGCTTGCGTGAACCAACCCCCTGCTGTCATCATTCTTTTCATCTTGATGAAAAGATATGACACGCCTCATGCCT
>CAZMMO010000515.1:0-1282 GCA_964567365.1 uncultured Rhodanobacteraceae bacterium
CCAACGTGGCCACGTCGTTCCCCGGCTTCGTCGATCTGGCCGACTCCTGCGGCTTCCATCTGGAAAGCGCCGACACGTAGGGTGGGTGCCGCCTGCCACGGAACCTTGCCTTGACGGACAGGTTTCGTCCACGGATTCCGCGTCGACCACGCCCTCCGTTCGCAGGAGCCAGGTTGCGCATGTCGGTGCGGTGTGGTTTATGGCATCGGGCGTTTGCAAGCATGGCCGCGGGTGTCACACTCTGTGGCATGAACGACGACATGCCACCCTTCCTCATCGCCATCCCCGCGCGGCATGCGTCCACGCGTTTGCCGGGCAAGCCGCTGCGCCTGCTGGGTGGCGTGCCGCTGGTCGTGCACGTGGCGCGGCGCGCGCTGGCGGCGGGTGCGCGGCAGGTGGTGGTGGCCACCGATGACGAGCGCGTGGTCGATGCGCTGGATGGCGCGGGTGAGGGCGTCGCTGCGTGCATGACACGCACCGACCATGCCTCGGGCAGCGATCGCCTGGCCGAATGCGCGGCAGCCCTCGGCTGGGCGGATGATGCGGTCGTGGTCAATCTGCAGGGCGACGAGCCGTTTGCGCCGGTGGCCGGCATACGAGCCGTGGTGCATGCCCTCGCTGGAAGCGGCGCCCCCATGGCGACCTTGTGCGCGCCGATCGCGGATGCCGCGGAATTGTTCGACCCCAACGTGGTCAAGGTGGTGGTATCGCAGGCCGGGCTGGCGCTGTATTTCAGCCGCGCGCCACTGCCCTGGGCGCGCGACGCGTTTGCCGATGCCCGTGACCGGTTGCCGCAGGGCGTGCCGTTCCGGCGGCATATCGGCATCTATGCGTATCGCGCCGGGTTCCTGCGCCGTTTTGCCGGGCTGGCGGCAACGCCCCTGGAGCAGGCCGAGTCGCTGGAACAGTTGCGCGCCCTGGAGCACGGCTGCGCGATCGCCGTGTGCGACACCCCGGAGCCCTTCCCGCCGGGGATCGACACCGAGGCGGACCTGGCGCGCGCCGAAGCTTGGCTCGCGGAGAGCGGGGTTTCCTGACGGTGCGGGCCGCGTGGTCGGGCACTGTCCGACAAACAGGACCCGCAAATACCTGGCGGGCATTTTTCGGGCCATACCCGACCCGCGTGGATTTGTTGGAGAAAAGCAAGGCAATAGCATGATTGGAAAAGGAAATAACGGGATTTTGTTCGTCTGCCTGGGCAACATCTGCCGTTCACCCACGGCGGAAGCCGTGGCGCGCGCCGAATTCGCCCGTGTCGGGCTGGACGTGCCGGTGGCCTCGT
>CAZMMO010000516.1:0-1248 GCA_964567365.1 uncultured Rhodanobacteraceae bacterium
GGAGCTGGATGCGGTGATTCGGGAGAAGTTGGGGGTGTTGGGTTATGGGGTTTGATGCCTCTGAGGGCTGGCCGCGCGTGGCGCTGGGTCGCCTTGCCTCGAAGATTCGATCAGGTGCGACACCCAAGGGTGGGCAGTCGACGTATTTGTCTTTTCGCGATCGCTTCGTGTTAGTCCGGAGCCAAAATGTCTTCGACCACAATTTCGATACCGCAGGCTTGGCAAATATCTCGGACGCGCAAGCAGCCGCGCTTCACGGCGCAGAACTTGAGGCGTCAGATGTGTTGCTCAACATTACCGGCGATGGGGTTACGTTCGGTCGCGCGTGTTTGGTTCCACAAGAAGTGTTGCCTGCCTGCGTGAATCAGCACGTCATTCTTATCCGCGTTGATGCAGAGCGCCTTGATGCTGGATATCTAACCGCGTGGTTGGCATTGCCAGAAACGAAGAGTTACATCGAGTCATTCAATGCTGGGGGCAGTAGGCGTGCAATTACCAAAGGGCATGTCGAATCGTTCCTTGTTCCGCTTCCCCCATTGCGGGTTCAAAATGAGATTGGAGCGTTAGCTGCATCCTTGAACTCCGGCATCGACCTCCTCCGCCAAACCAACACCACCCTCGAAGCCATCGCCCAAGCCCTGTTCAAGTCCTGGTTCGTGGACTTCGACCCCGTCCACGCCAAGGCCGAAGGCCGCGACCCCGAAGCCATGGACGCCGCCACCGCCGCCCTGTTCCCCGGCGAGTTCGAGCAATCGGAACTGGGCTTGATCCCGAAGGGTTGGCGTACTGTGTCATTTGATGAAGTCGCAACACGATCCAAAGACACCGTCAACCCGCTACACAAGCCCGATATGCAGTTCGAACACTACAGCCTGCCGGCCTTCGACACGGGGCAACTTCCGATCCAAGAGCAAGGCGAGGCAATCAAGAGCAACAAGACGCTTGTCCCGCCCGACGCGGTGCTGGTCTCGAAGCTGAATCCGCACATCCCACGCATTTGGGCGGTCGGGCAGGTTGGCGCAAACGCAGTGTGTTCCACGGAGTTTCTGGTCTGGATGCCGAAAGCACCAGCCACCAGTGCGTTTGTCTATTGCCTGGCCTCATCGCGCCCCTTCAACAGCGCCATGCGCCAGTTGGTCACCGGCACGTCAAACAGCCATCAGCGTGTGAAGCCCGCACAACTCGGCGGCATTCGAGTCTGCGCTGTGTCTGATCGCGCGATGGAAGCCTTCGCATCTGCAACTGGCC
>CAZMMO010000517.1:0-1246 GCA_964567365.1 uncultured Rhodanobacteraceae bacterium
CTGTAGCCGGGCGCCGCCGAGCCGACGATCTCGATGGCCGAATAGCCGTTGTAGCGGGTCTTCGCCGGCGGCCCGAAGAACCAGTTGGCATGGACCACGTTGGACAGCGGGATCATGCCGCTGTTGCCGTCGCCATCGGAATCGTCCGCCGACAGGGTGCTCGGGGTATAGAAGTGCGACAGCGCTTCCGGGCCCATGCGATAGGGCGCCTGGGCCTGCATGATCACGCGGTCGACGCGCCCCTGGTAGAAGAAGTCGTTGACGTACACCGGGGCCAGCATCAGCTGGATGGCGTTGTACACGTCGCTGACCGACAGGCCCATGGACTGGGCCTGGGTGCGGTCCACGTCCAGTTTCAACTGCGGCGCGTCGGCCAGGCCGTTGGGGCGCACCTGGGTCAATGCCGGGTCCTTGGCCGCGGCGCCCAGCAGTTTGTATTCGGCCTGGGTCAGGGCGGCATAGCCCTTGCCGGAACGGTCCTGCAGGTACATGTCGAAGCCGCCGAACTGGCCCAGGCCGTGCACGGTGGGGACGTTGACCATGAACACCGTCGCGTCGTGGATGCCCATGAACAGCCGGCCGTTGTTTTTCTCGATGTACTGTGCGGCCGTCTCCGATCGCTTGCTCCAGTCCTTGAGCCTGACGAAGGCCATGCCGACATTTTCGCCCGAGCCGACAAAGCTGAAGCCGACGATGTCGAATACATCACCGGTAGCCGGATCTTGATCCAGAATCTTGCGGATGTTGTCCATCACGCTTTTCGTACGGGTGAGCGTGGCGCCGGGAGGCAATTGCACGATGATCATGGCGTAGCCCTGATCTTCTGCGGGCAGGAAGCTGGTCGGCATCTTGACGAACAGGAAACCGCACAGCACCGCCAGCAACACGAACACCACCATCCAGCGTGGCGCATGGCCCGCGGCCTTGTGCACGTGCCCGGAATAGGTATGCGTCACCCAGTCGAAAAGCTGGTTGAACTTGCGAAAAAAGAGGTTGCGCGGTTTGTCGTGATCGGGCTTGATCAGGCTGGCGCACAGAGCCGGGGTGAACGACAACGCCAGGAAGGCGGAGAACGCCATCGACAGCGCGATGGTGAGCGCGAACTGCCGGTAGATGGCGCCCACGCTGCCGCCCTGGAAGGCGCTGGGGATGAACACGGCCGCCAGCACCAGCGAGATGGCCACTACCGCACCGGTGATCTGGCCCATGGCCTTGCGCGTGGCCTGCTTGATCGGCAGCTTGTCCT
>CAZMMO010000518.1:0-1222 GCA_964567365.1 uncultured Rhodanobacteraceae bacterium
TGAAGTGGTCAAGTTTTTTGGGACACGGAGCTAGGAGTTTCAGAGTGCCAGGGCGTCGATGATGGCTGGCGGTTGGTAGTCGTTGGTGGAATGCAATCGACGGTGGTTGTAGTAGCTGTCGGCAAAACGCTTCACATCTTCGTAAACATCCTGCCAGTGGCGGTAGTCCTGCTCCTTCAACCATTCGTGTTTGAGGGTGCGGAAGACGCGCTCGACCACCGCGTTGTCCCAGCAGTTGCCGCGTCGACTCATGCTCTGGCGGATCCCCCCCTGTTGCAGTGCCTCGCAGAACGCGATGCTGGTGTATTGACATCCCTGATCCGAGTGGAAAAGCAGTCCGGCGGTAACCGGGCGCTGTTCACGAGCCCTGTTCAGGGCCGCCAGGACCAAGGGCGTATCCGGTGTCCGCGAGCAACTCCAACCGACGATGCGTCGCGCGTACAGGTCGACCACGATGGCCAGGTACAGCCAACCTCCGGGTGTGGGCACGTAGGTGATATCGCCGGCCCAGGCTTGATTGGGCGCCTTCGGGTGGAATTCGCGGTTGAGCAGGTTGGGGGCGATCTGTGCGGGTTTGTCGGCCTTTTTGTAGCGGTGTCGCCGTTTGCGGTCGCTCCATACCTGTGCCTGACGCATCAGCGTGCGAGCGCGATAGCGACCCACGGCATGACCGCGACGGCGCAATTCCGCTGCCATCCGGCGTGTGCCGTAACTGCGCCGATGCGTCTTGTGGATGGCCTTGACCTCGGCCATGAGTTCGGGATCGTTGCCCATCAGGGGAGCCTTCTGGCGGCGGTAGTAGGTGCTGCTGGAGACTTCCAGCAAACGGCACAGCAAGCGCACGGAGTGGGCCTTCTTCAGCTCGGTGATCAGCGCGTCCACCGATCGTGGTCCCGAACGAAGAAGGCGATGGATTTTTTTAAGACGTCACGCTCCTCTTCCAACTGCGCCACTTGGGCTTCCAGCTCAATCACACGCTGGCGTTGCTTATTGGCCTCTTCGGGCTCAGGCGGCGTCCGCTCGGCTTGCCACACACGCACCCATCGGCGCAGCGCCGTAGGGCCGATGCCCAGGGCCTTGCACACCTGCGGCACGCTTTGATGCTCGTGGACGACCTGGTGTATGGCTTCGCTTTTGACGGCTTCGGAAACTTTCTTGTACGGCATGGTTCACCTCGTTGGGTCAATGTGATCCTAACTGGGTGTCCCAAATCATTAGACCA
>CAZMMO010000519.1:0-1221 GCA_964567365.1 uncultured Rhodanobacteraceae bacterium
CTGATCACCGACGGACGCATGTCCGGCGCTTCGGGCAAGGTGCCCTCGGCCATCCACGTCACCCCGGAAGCGGCCACCGGCGGACCGCTGGCGCGCCTGCGCGAGGGCGACATCATCCGCCTGGACGCCACCGCCGGCACGCTCGAGGCAAAAGTCGACACCGCCGAATGGAATGCCCGCGAGGCCGCCACCTGCGACCTGTCGGCACACCAGCACGGCTGCGGGCGCGACCTGTTCACGCGCTTCCGCGAAGTGGCCAGCGGCGCCGACACCGGCGCCACGGTCTTCGCCCACGCCGACTCCACGCACGACGACCTTGCCCACGCCCGCCAGGCCCGCGCCTGAGCCGCCCACGACACCAATCTTTCACCGGATCGCCCATGCCCACCGACATCGACACCGACACCACGCCGCACGCCCGGCTCGCATCCGTCCTGCAACAAGCCCCCGTGGTACCCGTGGTCGTGATCCACGACGTTGCCCAGGCCGTGCCGTTGGCGCGCGCGCTGGTGGCCGGCGGCACGCCCGCCATCGAGATCACCCTGCGCACGCCCGTCGCGCTCGAAGCCATCCGCGCCATCGCCGCGGAAGTCGAAGGCGCCCAGGTCGGCGCCGGCACCGTGCTCTCGCCGCGCGACCTGCAGGCCGCGGCCGCGGCCGGGGCTCGCTTTGCGGTCTCCCCCGGCGCCACGCCCGCCCTGCTGGACGCCGCCGCGGACGGCGAGTTGCCCCTGCTGCCCGGCGCCGCCACCGCCAGCGAGGTCATGGCCCTGCTCGAACGCGGCCACACCCTGCTCAAATGCTTCCCCGCCTCGGCCATCGGCGGAGCAAAGCTGCTGCGTTCGCTGGCCGGACCGCTGCCGCAGGCGCGCTTCTGCCCCACCGGCGGCATTACCCCCGAAAACGCCGGCGACTACCTCGCCCTGCCCAACGTGGTCTGCGTGGGCGGCTCCTGGCTCACCCCACCGGCCCTGCTCGCCAAGGGCGACTGGGCCGGCATCGAAGCGCTGGCCCGCACCGCCTCCCGGCTGCGCTGACGCGTCCCGCCGACATTCCGGCCCCACGGTCTCCAGAACGCTTGCTGCAAGCCGCACAACAGCCTCACCGTCATTCCAGCGCAAGCTCACTACTGTCCGGAACGATTTTGGTTCGGCTCGTGAAATGCTTGTGGTAGCGAGGTTGTCAGGAAATGCGGAATGGGAGACTCAAAACGGTGCCATA
>CAZMMO010000520.1:0-1209 GCA_964567365.1 uncultured Rhodanobacteraceae bacterium
CAGCATCGAGGACAGGGCCTGCGGGGCCAGGCCGCTGCGCTGGCGGAGCGTGTCCAGGGCCATGGGCTCGTCGTGGCCGAGGGCGTCCAGCAGGCGGCGGTAGTCCGGATCGTCCGGCGGTTCGGCAGACTGGTCCGCGCCGCTTCCGTCGGTGGCGGTTTCCAGGCGTTGTGCCAGTTCCGCGCCCAGGGCCAGCGCCAGGGGGCGCAAGGCCTGGAGCACCTCGTCCACGGTTTCCACCAGGTGCGCGCCGTCGCGGATCAGGCGGTGGCAGCCGCGCGCCAGCGGCTGGTGGATGGAACCGGGCAGGGCGAATACCTCGCGTCCCTGCTCGCTGGCCAGGCGGGCGGTGATCAGGGAGCCGGAGCGGGTGCCGGCCTCGATCACCAGGGTGCCCAGCGCAAGGCCGGCGATGAGGCGGTTGCGGCGCGGAAAATGTTCGGCCCGGGGGCCGGTGCCGGGCGCGAATTCGCTGACCAGCGCGCCGTTTTCGGCGATGCGCGCGGCCAGGTCGCGGTGCCGGCGCGGATAGATCCGGTCCGGACCGGTGCCCATGACGGCGATGGTGGTGCCGGCCGCGTCGAGCGTGGCGGCGTGGGCGGCGCCGTCCACGCCCTCGGCCAGGCCGCTGGTGACGACCAGGCCGGAGGCCGCCAGCGCGCGTGCGAACAGCCGCGCATTGGCCAGCCCCGAGGCGCTGGCCGCGCGTGCGCCGACGATGGCCACCTGCGGGCGCAGCAGGCAGCCGGCGTCGCCGGCCACGAACAGGGCGGCCGGAGCCGCGGCGATGGCGTCCAGCTGCGGCGGAAAGTCGAGGTCGGTGCAGCACAGCAGGCGGTGGCCGGTCCGGGCCAGCCAGTGTTTGTCGGCTTCCAGGCGCCGCGCATCGGGCGCGTCCAGCCAGGCACGGGTACGGGCGTCGCGGGCCTGGCACCGGGCCAGGGCGAGAGCTTCGCGGATGTCGCCGGCCTGCCGCAGCCACTGGCGCAGAGTGGCGGGACCCACGCCGGGCGCACGGATCAGGGTCAGCCAGGCGGTCAGGGCATCGTCGTGCATGGCGCCAGTCTAGGCGGTGGGGGTGGTTGTGGATGGCGGCGGATGCCGTGGCGGTTTGTAGGTGTGGGGCTCGGGACCCGGGACTCGGGACCCGGGACCCGTCATGTTTGGAAGCTGAGGCCATCTGAGAGTTGGCAGGCGGGCGTGTCTGCA
>CAZMMO010000521.1:0-1205 GCA_964567365.1 uncultured Rhodanobacteraceae bacterium
AACGCCTGAGGTAACAGGCACGAGGCCCATCGGGCCGAGTGTCCGAGTTGACCGAACTGTTATGCGGCTGAGTCCAGTTGCCAGCCGGGAAAGACAAGCACAGCCGGGTGACAATGCAACGCGGTGCCCAACACCTTGGCACGCTCGACGCCCAAGTTGACCCGACCAGTTTCGATGCTGGAAATGGTTGTTTGTGGGATACCGCAAAGTGCGGACAGTTCATTTTGGCTGAGCTCTTGCAGCTCGCGGATGATGCGAACGGACTCGCCAGGCGTAACATCTACGCGCTTTTTGGCTGGAATTGGTTTGCTCATCTCAGCGCCTCTGATAGTCATGAGCTGTGACACGTACCACTTGAACGACTATGGCGTCAGCTTCGACGGAGTAGATGACGCGCCATTGCTTGTTCAGGCGGGACGACCTGAAGCCCTTCCAGTCACCGGAAAGTGCCTCGTCGCGGAAGCCTCGGATAGCCCGAAGGCCTTGCGGCCCCGAGAGCATGGCAATGTCTTTCCACTTTTCGTACCGCTTCAGGATCTCAAGCGGGACGCGGCCCGACGAGAGCTCCTTGTCCGCTTGCCTGTGCTCCAGAATCTTCCACATACTACATTGTGGCTAGAACACATATGTACTGTCAAGTTGCTGGAAGGTTGGCCTGACGCATAACGCTTGAGCTCAGCCGACCGAGACCGCGTAGCGGTTTTGGGTCGGCTGCAGCGAACTGTTATACCTTGGCTCATATACTGTAGTTCGCGACAACCCGAAAAACCTTACCTGTTTCATCAAACTCCATGAATTCGCCGGTCTTTGTACCGTTTTGATTTACATAGTAAAGGACGACGCTCGATAAACCACTAAGCACATCCACAAGCTCAAATGTGATATCCGGGTAAGCTTCCAAGCCTCGCGCAAAGTATGACCGTAACGCCTCTTTGCCCTTGACTTCGGATGCGACCGTACCGAGGACCTTTGCCACTGTGGGTGAAACCAAAACTACATTAGCCGCGTAGTGAGATACGATGGCTTCGAGATCATGCGCGTTCCATGCGTTCACCCAATCGTTGGCAAAGTTTCGTGCTAGGTCAGTGTCGATCATGGTCACCCCACGAGGTATAACGCTTGAAGTAAGCGGCGGTGGGTCTTTTCCGCCGGAGAGTTCCTACGCAAAAGTGGACACCGCCGAGCCGGATGATTGTGCTTCGAAC
>CAZMMO010000522.1:0-1198 GCA_964567365.1 uncultured Rhodanobacteraceae bacterium
GTCGCGCCCGGGTGCGCTCCTACCCCGGCTGTCCCGCATCCGCCAGCTTCACCCCGCCCAGCGCCTTGGCGTAACGCCGGTACAAGGTACCGACCCGCTTCACGTACACGCGGGTTTCGGCGTACGGCGGCACGCCGTCATATTTGCGCACCGCCTGCGGGCCGGCGTTGTAGGCCGCGGCGGCCAGTTCGCGGTCGCCGTGGAAATCCTTGAGCAGCTGCGCCAGGTAACGGGCGCCGCCGCGGATGTTCTGTCCGGCATCGAAGGCATCGGCCACGCCCATGTCCCGGGCCGTGCCCGGCATCAACTGCATCAGGCCCTGTGCTCCCTTGGCCGACAGGGCGTCCGGGTCGAAGGCGCTCTCGGCATGGATGACGGCGCGCAGGAAGGCCGGCTTGACGCCGTACTCGGCCGCCGCCGCGCGCACGGCCTGGTTGTAGGCGGTCAGGTGCAGCGGCACGGTTTTCCAGTCGACAGGCGAATGCAGCGCGCAGGCCGCGCAGGTGTCGATGTAGGTGAACAACCGGGTCACCCGCCGCCCATGCCCATGGCGCGGTTCGATGTTGGTGTACTCGACGCTGCCGTCGGCATGCACCACCCGGTACACCGCACCCTTGAGCACCCTGCCCCCGCGCGCGTGCCGGCGGGCCGCACGCGATGCCGGCGCGCCGGAAACCGCCCGGCAATGCGTGTAGCCGGCCGGATGCCCGGTGAACACGGTTTCCCCACCCTGCCCCAGGCAGCGGTACACGCCGGCGTGCCCCGGATGCGCCCAGGCGGCCAGTGCCAGCAACAGGCACAACGCAAGCGCCCGCGCGGGACGGGAGCCGGGATTCGGGAAGCTGCGCTGTCGGAAACCGGCGCCGTCCCCTGCATGGACGCTGATCCGCATGTCGTGGAGTGTGCCGTCACGACGTGCCGATGCCAAGCGAATCCGATCACATATCAGGCACTTGGGCGCGCCCTTGTGGCATGCGGCACGGCCCTGGCGTACACTGCGCGGTTCAGCGCCACGACGATGCGGATTCATGAGCGGCAAACTATTCATCAAGACCCACGGTTGCCAGATGAACGAGTACGACTCGTCCAAGATGGCCGACGTGCTGAAGGAATCGCACGGCCTGGAATTGACCGACGACGAGGCCGAGGCCGACGTCATCCTCATCAACACCTGCTCGATCCGCGAGAAGGCGCAGGA
>CAZMMO010000523.1:0-1194 GCA_964567365.1 uncultured Rhodanobacteraceae bacterium
TGCGCAAGGAAATGGGCGTGCGCACGCTGTTCAACATCCTCGGTCCGCTGACCAACCCGGCCGGCGCGCCGAACATCCTCATGGGCGTGTTCCACGAAGACCTGGTCGGCATCCAGGTGCGCGTGCTCGAGCGCCTGGGCGCGCGCCATGCCCTGGTGGTGTACGGACGCGACGGTCTGGACGAGGTGTCGCTGGGCGGCGTCACCCTGGTCGGCGAGCTGCGCGACGGCAAGGTCAGCGAATACGAGATCGAGCCCGAGGATTTCGGCCTGGCCATGGCCTCCAGCCGCAACCTGCGGGTGACCAGTGCCGAGGAGTCCAAGACCATGGTGCTGGAGGTGCTTGCCGGCAAGCCGGGTGTGGCACGCGACATCGTCGCGCTCAATGCCGGGGCCGCCCTGTACGCGGCCGATGTGGCCGATTCCATCGAGGCCGGCATCGGGCGTGCGGTCGAGGCGATCGACAGCGGAGCGGCCGAGCGCAAGATGCAGGCTTTCGTGGCGGCCACGCGGAGCCTGGGCACGCCGCGCTGACGTATTTTTGCCGCAGGTGCGCGCGGCGCCGACTGCCGTTATGCTGGCGCCCATCCCCTCCCCGCGGACCGTTCCGACACCATGGCCGACATCCTGCAACGCATCCTGGCGCGCAAGAGCGAAGAAGTCGCCGAGCGCAGCTCTCGTGTGTCACTGGACGAGCTGATGGCGCGTTGCGCGGACCTGCCTGCGACGCGCGGTTTTGCCGCGGCCATGGAAGCGCGCATCGAGCGTGACGAGCCGGCGGTGATCGCCGAGATCAAGAAGGCCAGCCCGAGCAAGGGTGTGATCCGCCCCCACTTCGATCCCGCCTACATCGCGCGCAGTTACGAGAAGGGCGGGGCCACCTGCCTGTCGGTGCTGACCGACGCGGAATTCTTCCAGGGCAGCACGGACTACCTGCAACTGGCGCGCAACGCCTGCAAGCTTCCGGTGTTGCGTAAGGACTTCATCGTCGATGCCTACCAGGTGTACGAGGCGCGTCTGATCGGCGCCGACTGCATCCTGCTGATCGTGGCGGCGCTCGAGGACGGCCCGCTGCTGGACCTGACCATGTTGGCCGCGGAACTGGAAATGGACGTGCTGGTGGAAGTGCACGACGGCGAGGAACTGGAGCGCGCCCTGGCCCTGCCGGCGCCGCTGATCGGCATCAACAACCGCA
>CAZMMO010000524.1:0-1183 GCA_964567365.1 uncultured Rhodanobacteraceae bacterium
ACCTACACTCGACTGCGCCGGCTGACCATCGGCAGGAACCTGTCCCGCAGGCGATGGCTCGGCACAGCCATAAAGATCATTGCCTGCAGGGCTGCCTTCTACGGTCGTATGCTTTGCACGTCTTTTCCCGATTCCCGATTCCCGATTCCCGTGACAGCAGATCTGCACCCCATGGCCCGCGCCCTCGAACTGGCGGCGCACGGGATGTTCACCACCCAGCCCAATCCACGCGTGGGTTGCGTGGTCGTGCGCGACGGCGAGGTGGTGGGCGAGGGCTGGCATCAACAGGCGGGCGAGCCGCATGCCGAAGTGTTCGCCCTGCGTGCGGCGGGCGCGCGGGCGCGTGGAGCCACGGTCTACGTGACGCTGGAACCGTGCTCGCATCATGGCCGCACACCCCCTTGCACCGACGCGCTGATCGAGGCCGGCGTGGCGCGGGTGGTGATTGCTTCCACCGACCCCAACCCCCGGGCCGCCGGTGGTATGGACCGGCTGCGCGAGGCCGGCATCACGGTCGAGACCGGCCTGTTGCAGGAGCCGGCGCGCGAACTCAACCCCGGGTTTTTCCGGCGGCTGGAGCGCGGCCGGCCCTGGGTGCGGGTGAAGCTGGCCGTGAGCCTGGACGGCCGTACCGCGCTGGCCAATGGCGAATCCAAGTGGATTACCGGCGCGGCCGCGCGCGCCGACGTACAGCGCTGGCGTGCGCGTTCGAGCGCGATCCTCACCGGCGCGGGCACCGCGCTCGCGGACGACCCGCGCCTGACCGTGCGCCTGGACGAGCCGTTCGTGCCGCCCCTGCGCGTGGTGCTGGACTGCAACCTGCGTACACCCGCCGGAAGCCATTTGCTGGACGGCTCGGTGCCGACGGTGCTGGTGCATGGTGACGGAGCGGATGCTTCCGATCGCCGTCTTGCCGGCGTCGAATGCCTGTGTGTCGGCGAAACCGATGGCCGCCTGGACCTCCACGCCGTGCTGGCATACCTGGCGGACCGGGACTGCAACGAGATCCAGGTCGAGGCCGGGCCAACCCTGTGTGGCGCATTGTTTGAAGCCGGCGTGGTGGACGAACTGCTGCTGTATCTCGCGCCGGTACTGCTGGGCGACAAGGCGCGGCCCCTGCTGACCCTACCGCTCCTGGCCGATATGGATGGGCGTTGGCAGCTGCATCTGGTGGATCAGCAAC
>CAZMMO010000525.1:0-1176 GCA_964567365.1 uncultured Rhodanobacteraceae bacterium
CCGATCATGCGGCGAAGGCTGACAGGCGGGGTGGAGCGATCCGGAACTGGATCACCACCCGAAAAGGGGACGGAGGTAATTAAATCGAGCCGGTCGGCGCCCAAGCCGCTTGATATTCCCCAGACTGAACAAGCGCGGTTTACTTACCTCCGTCCCTGAAGTTTGTCCCTAGAAATTTGCCTGAAATTTGTTCCACGTGGGCTTGGCATCTTGAATTATTGGGGGTACGATAAATGCTATGGACATCGAATTCGATCCTGCCAAGCGCGACAAGACCTTGGCCGAGCGGGACTTGGACTTTGCCCGCGCTGGAGATGTGTTCGACGGACATCACTTCACCGCGCTCGACCTGCGGCAAGACTACAGCGAGGATCGCTATATCACCGTGGGTCGCCTGGATGGGCGCATGGTGGTGATGGTGTGGACCCCGCGCGGCGCGGTGCGCCGCATTATCAGCATGAGAAAGGCCAATGACCGTGAACAAGCGCGCTACCAAGAAAAACTGGACTGACCCGGACGACGCGCCGACCCTGACCGATGCGTTTTTCGAGCGGGCCGACGAATACCGTGGGCACAAAGTGGTCAAGCGTGGCCGCCCGCCCAAGGCTGCGCCAAAGGTAGCAGTAAAACTACGCCTGGACCCCGATTTGCTGGAGGTACTGCGCGCTACCGGCCCGGGCTGGCAAACGCGTGCCAACCGTATCTTGCGCGACCGGTTCGCCATGTAGGGCACCTCGAAAAACTGCCCATTTGCTCGTCATTCCTGCGAAGGCAGGAATCCAGTGTTTTTATCTTCAAGAGCTTAAAGACGCTGGACCCCAGCTTTCGCTGGGGTGACGAGGTTATTCGAGGTCCCCTGTAAGGGAAAACAAACGGGGTGACTCATGTTGTCCAGGATCATTGAACCACTACCATGTGCCCGCGTGGCTGCTGGGTCGCCATGATGCATGCCGGGCTGCGTGGCCACGGAGCGTGGGGAACTGGGGACGAAAGCCGGCAGGCTGTTGGGCGACAGCTTTAGACTCGACGGTTTCCCGGAGGTGGGTTGGATTAGGGCAGGAGCCGCCAGCAGGGCGGTGATGCAGGCGGCAAACAGAGGTTTGACGGTCATGTCGACTCCGGGGCACCTCGAAAAACCTCCGCATTCCGGCTAGCGTACCCATTTCAGTCCCAACC
>CAZMMO010000526.1:0-1160 GCA_964567365.1 uncultured Rhodanobacteraceae bacterium
GCCGCTGCCGTCGTCGCCGCGGCTGCGCCGCAGCACGGCCTTGATGCGGGCCACCAGTTCGCGCGTGGAGAACGGCTTGACCACGTAATCGTCGACGCCGGCCTCCAGGCCGTTGACGCGGTCGGTTTCCTCGCCACGCGCGGTCAGCATGATGATGGGCACTTCGCGCGTGGGTTCCTCGCGGGTCAACCGGCGGGCCAGTTCCAGTCCGCTGGTGCCGGGCAGCATCCAGTCCAGCAGGATCAGGTCGGGAACCCGCTCGGCAATGGCCAACTGCGCGGCGCGGGCGTCCTCGGCGTGGACCGGCTGCATGTCGGCCTTGCGCAGGGCAAAGGCCACCATTTCGCGGATGGAGGCCTCGTCTTCGATGATCAGGATGCGTTTTTGCATGGGCATGGCTGGTGTCCACCGCCGTCCATTGCAGCGCAGGCACGTTGCAGTCGTGTGACGGCGTCGTTCCGCGTTCAGTCCACCGACAGTCCTTCGTGGACGCGTTCGATGTCCTGCAGGTGTTTCCAGCGATTGACGATGGTGCAGAAAAGCTGGGCGGTGCGATCGGTGTCGTAGACGGCCGAATGCGCCTCGTGGGTGTCGAATTCGAGCCCGGCCGCGACAACGGCCTTGCTCAGTACGGTCTGTCCGTAGGCCAGGCCGGCCAGGGCGGCGGTGTCGAAAGTGCTGAAAGGATGGAACGGATTGCGCTTGTGGCCGCAGCGCTTGACCGCCGCGTTGAGGAACGACAGGTCGAAAAAGGCGTTGTGCCCGACCAGGATCGCGCGTTGGCAGCCGTCGGCCTTGACGGCCTTGCGTACCGGGGCGAACACCAGGTCGAGCGCGGCGCGCTCCGGCACGGCGCCGCGCAACGGATTGCCGGGATCGATGCCGGTCACTTCCAGCGAGCGCGGGTCGAGCGCGGCGCCTTCGAAGGCCTCGACCTGGGTCGACACGATCGGATCCGCGTACACCCGGCCCTCGGCGTCCATGCGGATCGGCGCGGCGGCGATCTCGAGCAGGGCATGGCGCTCGGGATCGAAACCGCCGGTCTCCACGTCCACCACCACGGGCAGAAAGCCGCGGAAGCGGTCGGCCATGCGAATCGGCGTCAGGGTGTCGGTCATGCGGGGAGGATACAGGACGGAGCGAGGGGTGAGGGACGAGGG
>CAZMMO010000527.1:0-1128 GCA_964567365.1 uncultured Rhodanobacteraceae bacterium
TGGTAGTCGAACCCGCCCATGCGGTCGTTCCTGAGCAGCAGCGGGCTGTCCAGGTCCACGAAGTCGCATTGTTGCGCCAGCACGTGCGCCGGCGCCATCGACAGCGACGTGCCGCCCATGCAGCCCACCATAAGACCCAGGCCTTTTTCGCGCGCGGCTTTGGCCAGTGCCAGGCCCTCGGTCAAGCCGCCGCATTTGTCGAGCTTGATGTTGATCATCTGGTAACGGCGGGAGGCCGTCTCCAGTTCGCCCAGGTGCAGGCAGGATTCGTCGGCGCACAGGGGCAGCGGCGCCTTGTAGTCTTCCAGCGCCGCATCGCCGCCACGGGGCAGGGGTTGCTCGATGAAGAGTACGCCCAGTTCTTGCAGCGGAGCGGCGACTTCCTGCAACTGTTCGAAGCTCCAACCCTGGTTGGCATCCACGGTCAGGCGGGCGTCCGGGCGGCGCTTGCGGATGGCTTCGATGCGTTGCACCGGGCGGTCGCTGTCGAGTTTGACTTTCAGCAAGGGGTGGGGCGCCTTGGCCGCTTTGTCGGCCATCTGTTCCGGGTCGCGCTCGAGGCCGATGGTGTAGACGGTTTCCACCGGTGCGGCGGCGACACCCGCCAAGGTCCAGACCGATTTGCCCGAGATCCGGGATTCCAGGTCCCACAAGGCCATGTCGATGCAGTGGCGGGCGCCGCCCGGTTGCAGAAGATGTTGCAGGTCTTCGCGGTTGATCCCGTTGCAGACCTCGGTGCGCACGCTTTCCAACTGCGCAACAACCGTTGGAAGTTGATCGTCAGTGTAGAAAACGCCCAGCGCCTCGCCGCGTCCCACGTTGCCGTCTTCGGCCAGTTCGGCCACGACGCAATCGAAGGTTTCGAAGGTGCGGCCGGCGATGCGAAACGGCTGCAACGTAGCCCATTGTTCGATGTGAAAGCTGAAGGTTCTTTTCATGAAACCGGACCACCGTCGAGTACGTTGCAGAGGGAGGCCCGAATACCCCTGACTTGTTCGTCATTCCTGCGAAGGCAGGAATCCAGTGTCTTTGCCGTTAAAGGCCTGGAGACGCTGGATCCCAGCCTTCGCTGGGGTGACGAGGGTTATTCGAGGCTCCCCAGGGGATGCCGTTGTCGTGGAGGGAAGA
>CAZMMO010000528.1:0-1128 GCA_964567365.1 uncultured Rhodanobacteraceae bacterium
CACGGTGAAGGTGCGCGTGGCGCTGGAGAAGAAGGACCCGCGCATCATCCCTGACATGGGCGTGCGCGTGTCCTTCCTCGAGGACGAGCCGCGGCAGACAGCGGCCGTGCCCGACGGCGTGCTGGTGCCGGCCACGGCCATCGTCGAGCGGAACGGACACCCGGTGGTGTTCGTAGTGCACGGCGACAGGGCCGAGGCCGTCAAGGTGACGCCCGCACAGCAGAGCTACGGTGATCTCGAGTTGTTGCCCGAAGGCGTGAAACCGGGTGCCGAGGTGATCGACAAGCCGCCGGAAGCCATGGCCGACGGCGTGCGGGTCAATATCGCAGGAACGCCATCGTGATTTCGTGTAGGAGCGCACCTGGGCGCGACGGCATCAGCGTTCAACGAGCCTTGCGCCGGTCGCGCCCAGGTGCGCTCCTACATGGTCGACGTAAACGCTTGGGGAGAAGGCGGTGAACCAGACGACGGAGAAGCAGATGAGCACATTGATCGAGATCGGGAATCTGTCCAAGACCTACACCCGCGGCAGGCAGAAGGTGGAGGTGCTGCACCACGTCGACCTGGAGGTGGCCGAGGGCGACTTTCTGGCCCTGATGGGGCCCTCCGGATCGGGCAAGACCACGCTGCTGAACCTGATGGGCGGGCTCGACACCCCGACCGGCGGCAGCATCGAGGTGGGTGGCAAGCGCATCGACCAGCTGGGCGCGGGCGAACTGGCCCGCTGGCGTGCGGCCCATGTCGGTTTCGTGTTCCAGTTCTACAACCTGATGCCGATGCTGTCGGCGCAGAAGAACGTGGAGCTGCCGCTGCTGCTGACCAAGCTCAAAAGTGCGCAGCGCAAGCGCAATGCCGCCATCGCCTTGCAACTGGTGGGCTTGTCCGAGCGCGCCTCGCACAAGCCGGCGGAGCTTTCCGGCGGCCAGCAGCAGCGCGTGGCGATCGCCCGCGCGATCGTCTCCGATCCGACGCTGCTGGTGTGCGACGAGCCGACCGGCGACCTGGACCGCCAGTCGGCCGAGGACGTGCTGGGCCTGTTGCAGACGCTCAACCGCGAGCACGGCAAGACCATCGTCATGGTCACGCACGACCCGAAAGCGGCCGAGTACGCCCGCCACACGCTGCATC
>CAZMMO010000529.1:0-1123 GCA_964567365.1 uncultured Rhodanobacteraceae bacterium
CCGCGCGCACCGCATCGACTACGCCGGCGCCTCGCTCGTGCTGGTCACCACCGGGTTGCTGATCTTCGGGCTGCTGCAGGGCGGTACCGCCTGGGCGTGGAACTCGCCGGCCAGCATCGCCGTGTTCGCCGCCGCGCTGATCGCGGGCCTCGCCACCGTGTTCGTCGAGGCGCACGCCGCAGAACCGATCATGCCGCCGCGGTTGTGGCGCCAACGGCTGACCGGCGGTTCGTACGCAGCCACGATCGTCGCCGGACTGCTGGTCATCGGCCTGTCCACGTTCCTGCCCACCTGGGCGCAGTCGGTGCTCGGGATGACCGCGGTCGAGGCCGGGTTCCTGCTCGGCGTCATGAGCTTCACCTGGCCGCTGGCGTCGGCGGTCTCGGCGCGGCTGTACCTGCGGATCGGCTTCCGCGACACGGCCCTTGCCGGCGCCCTGCTGACCGTCGCCTCTGGTGCGGTGTTCAGCGCCACCCCGGCCGACGCGCCCATCGTGCAGCCGGTGATCGCCAGCGCGCTGATGGGGGCCGGCCTGGGCCTGATCACCACCTCGCTGATGGTCGGGCTGCAGGCGACCGTCGGCTGGTCCGAGCGCGGCGTGATCACCGGCGGTGCGATGTTCGCGCGCTTCTTCGGGCAGAGCCTGGGCGCCGCGATCTTCGGCGCGATCACCAACTCCATCCTGCTGCAGCGTCTGGACGACGCGCCGTCCAGACTGCACGGGCAACTGCCCACGACGGTCGACGGGGTCAGCCGCGTGCTGGACGGCCACCCGGACCCGGCGGTGGCCAGCTTCCTGCGCGACGCCATGCAGGCCTCGACGCACGGCGTGTTCATCGGGCTGCTCGTCGCCGCGGTCGCCACCGCGCTGGTGCTGCTGCTGGTGCCCCGGCGCTTCACGACCGTCGAGGACGACCCGGCGACGCACGCCGACACCGCGCCGGCGGAGTCCGGGGTGGGTTGAGCGGTTACTCGCCGCGGCCGGGCGTGCCGATCGCGACCATCTTCTCCACCGTGCGGCGTGCGGCGGCGGCGATGTCGGCGGGCACGTCGACCTCGTCCCTGCCCTCGCGCAGGCAGCGCAGCAGCAACTGCGGCGTGGTCATCTTCATGAACCGGCACG
>CAZMMO010000530.1:0-1119 GCA_964567365.1 uncultured Rhodanobacteraceae bacterium
GGGGGATTGGGCTGCCTGTGGCAGCCCATCCGCCTCATGCGGGCACTATTCCCCTGTGTTGCAGGCGCGCCAGGTGCATCAGGTTGTGCGCCACCACTTTCAAACCGATGACGACCCGCGCACGCGGCAAGCCGATGGTGCGCAGATGCTTGCCGCCCATCTGAGCCAACCGGGCGAACGGATGCTCGCCAAACACGCGATCCCGGGAGATGCGTCGGTTGCGCCGCTGTTGGGCCTGGCTGATGGGCTTCTTGTTGCCCTTGCGCTGGATGTGGTCGCGATAGCCCATCGCGCGCAGCCCCACTTCACGGGAGGCCTTGGCATAACCGCGGTCGGCGTACACGTCCTTGCGGGTGTTGCTGGCATCCAGGATCGCTTCGAACACTTCGGTATCGGTCACCGAAGCGGCCGTCACCTCATACACGCGAATGAATCCCCAGCGCCGGTCGGTGTTGGCGTGCAGCTTGTAACCGTAATAGCTCTTGCCGTGCTTCCGGGTCCAGCGGGCATCCACGTCCTTTTGCGAGCGCTTGGCTTGCGGCCAGTCTTGCGGCGGCTCGCCACGTTTGATCGCCCGGTCTTCCTCGTCACGGTTGTGCTGGATCGGCGCGGTGACGATGCTGGCATCGATGATCTGTCCGCCACGGGCAATGAATCCGGCCTGCGCGAGCTGGCGACCCACGGCCTCGTCGAGGGGACCGATCAGATCCTGGGCTTGCAGCCGGTCACGCCACTTCCACACCGTCTTGGCATCGGGGATGCGGCTGCTGTGCTCCAGGCCCGTGAAGCGCTGGAAGCTGGCCCGGTCCAGTACCTGATACTCCAGCGCCTCATCGGACAGGTTGTACAGCTGCTGCAAGACCAACAGGCGGATGATCAGCTCGGTGGGGAACGGCGGACGTCCACCCCGTCCTTGATCACCGATCACCAGCTCCTTGTCCACGGCTTCGGCCAACGCGGCAAAGTTGATCGCCTTGTCCAGCACCAGGAGCGGATCGCCCAACCGCTCACGTTTCGCCTTCCGCTCTTGGGCTGCAAACAGACGGATCATCGTCAACTCGCGGGGTTGGGACTGAAATGGGTACGCTAGCCGGAATGCGGAGGTTTTTCGAGGTGCCC
>CAZMMO010000531.1:0-1117 GCA_964567365.1 uncultured Rhodanobacteraceae bacterium
GGCAAGCAGCCACGGCAGGCAGGGGGACGAACGGACAACGGGACGAACGGACATGATGGGCACCGCGTTTCGGATTCGTGCCCACCATGCCCGTCCGTCATCTCAAAACCTGCGACGGCTTGATCAAGAACTTGTCCCCAGGCAACCGTTCGCACTAAGCCCTTCGACAAGCCCAGGACGAGCGATTTCGTCATCTATGGACAAGCTCTAGGCCCGACCGAAGTCGCGCGCCCAGCATTCCTCAATCCCTCGTATGTGAAAATGGCTTCTGCTTCTGCTTCTGCTTCTGCTTCTCCGACGACGGCTCACGACTGGGAAACGCCGGCCGATTGGCCGCCTGGAACCTCAATTGCGCCGCCGGCATGAGCTTGTGGCCGAAAGCCGTACTGGCGCCGTCACCGATCACCAACACGTGCGGCTTCGCGGGAGAGAACGCCGGCCATTCGGGAGCCGCGGCCGAATCCCTGGTCGGGCTCCCGGTCTTGGCAAACGAGATCAGCATGGAGGTCATCGTCCGTGCAAGCTGACGGTCTGCCGGTTTCCACAGTCGGGTCGGGCGAAACATGTTCAACGAATCGAGCGTCTGGAACCAGTACGGCACATCCGAGGTATGGAATGCGCCGATGCGTTCCGGATGATCGGCGAGCGGCACGGCCGGGTTGAACGGCTGCACGTGCGCAAACTCGTACACGTAGGCAGGCTCGCCCATGCGGCCCTGCTCGTTAGCCCACCACCAGGCCGACTGCTCGGAAAAAAACGCGTTGCGCAAGGCATCACCCGCCGCGACCCGGGCCTGCGCATCGGTCGTGGCCGGATACAGTTTATGGAATTCCGCGGCCGCCTCGGGACTGTACAGCTGATCCACCGCGGCATTGAGTTGACTTACCGTCTGGACCCTGGTCAGGGGATTGCTGCCAAAGCCCTTGGCCTCATCGCGGGCATAGCCAAGGATGACCGGCACCTCGTTTGCCTTGTGTTCGGCGAACAAGGCGGCCGGTTGCGCCGGGAGCAGATAACCGTCGACATTGGGACCACCCACGCGCAGACCCTCGTGGTGATGGCCCAGCTGGAACTGCTCCTGCAAGGCCAAAAGCTGGTCCGCCGGCACCTGGCGGAG
>CAZMMO010000532.1:0-1099 GCA_964567365.1 uncultured Rhodanobacteraceae bacterium
CCTGCGCGCCGGTGCGCTTTTCCAGCTCCTGGGCCATCAGGTCGCGGAAGGCGCCGTCGGGCAGGCGCGCGATCAGGGGCCGGGCCTGCTCGGCCAGGCGCGCGCGGCCGTCGATGCGGGTGGTGTTGATGCCCTCGGCCAGCGTGTCGAACAGGTAGTCCGACAAGGCGGTGGACTGCTGCAGCCGCTGCAGGAAACCCTGCTTGCCCTCGGCGCGGACCAGCGAGTCGGGATCCTCGCCCTCGGGCAGGAACAGGAAGCCGGCCTGGCGCCCGTCGCGCAGGCAGGGCAGGGAGGCCTCGAGCGCCTTCCAGGCGGCGGCGCGTCCGGCGCGGTCGCCGTCGAAACAGAACACCACCTCGGGGGCGCTGCGGAACAGCCGCTCGGCGTGCTCGGGGGTGGTCGCGGTGCCGAGCGTGGCCACGGCGATCGGCAGGCCGGTCTGGTGCAGCGCGATGACGTCCATGTAGCCCTCGGTGACCACGATGCGTTCGAGCTTGCCCGCGGCCTTGCGCACCTGCCACAGGCCGAACAGTTCATGGCCCTTGTGGAACAGGGGGGTTTCCGGCGAGTTGAGGTATTTGGGCGAATTTTCCTTGTCGATGACGCGGCCGCCGAAGGCGATCACGCGGCCGCGCCGGTCGAGGATGGGAAACATCAGCCGTTCGCGGAAGCGGTCGTAGGTCTTGCCGCCCTGGCCGGTGGACAGCATGCCGGCCTGCTCCAGGTGCTTGCGGTCCTGCGGGGTCTTGCCCAGGTGTCTCAGGATGCCGTCCCAGCCCGGCGGCGCCCAGCCGATGCGGAAGGCGCGCAGGGTTTCTTCGTCCAGGCCGCGCTGGCGGCAGTATTCGCGCGCGGCTTTGCTTTGCGGCAATTGCTGCTGATACCAGGTGGCGGCCCGGTCCAGCAGGGTGTAGAGGTCGTCGCGGTTCTGGCGCGGCGCCTGGGGGCCGCCGCTTTCGTATACCACCTTGAGGCCGGCCGTTTGCGCCAGGTCCTCCACCGCGTCCTGGAATTCCAGGTGCTCATAGTCCATCAGGAAGCCGATCGCGCTGCCGTGCGCGCCGCAGCCGAAGCAGTGGTAGAACTGCTTTTGCGG
>CAZMMO010000533.1:0-1095 GCA_964567365.1 uncultured Rhodanobacteraceae bacterium
CCCGTTCCGGGCGGCGTGCTGCATTACCGCCTGGCCGGCCCGGCCGATGCCGAGCACGTCGTGGTTTTCGAAAGCGGCTGGAGCGCCTCGCTGGCCTACGCCGTATGGCTGGAAAAGGCTCTGGCGCCCCACGTGCGCGTGCTTTCCTACGACCGCGCCGGCATCGGCGACAGCCACAGCACCGAGCCGCTGACACCGGAGCGCTTGACGCAACAGTTGACCACGTTGCTTGCCGGTCTCGACATCCGCCAACCCATCGCGGTTGCCGGACATTCCTACGGTGGCCTGATCGCCGCACTGCATGCCGCCCAGGCACCGGAAATGGTTCGTGCCATCGTCCAGATCGACCCGACCCCCGAATTCAGCCACGAACTCATCGACCCGTCCTTCCGGATCCTGCCCAAGCTGGCCCGCTTCATGCAGCTGTGCGCCTGGCTGAAAATCGACGGTCCCATCTTCTTCCACACCGACAAGGAACTGCCACCGGAGATCTTCGCGCGGATCAAGCGCAACCCGCGCTGGCTCGTGCGTTCCTTGAGCGGCTCCATCGCAGAAGTCCGGCTGATCGACGGCATTCGTCAAGTCATCACAGCATCCGAGGCAGCCCGCCAATGCCCACGTCTGGTGATCGGTTCCGCCCCCGAACGCTTGGTCGATTCGTGGCTGCAGAAGTTGCTGATGAACGAAGAAAAGGCGAAAAAGCACTGGGACGCCATCCATCAACTGCATCAGCAGCAGGCGTCACTGAACGCCGCAAGCCGCTATATGAGCCTGCCGTACAACCACATCAGCCTGGTCACCAAACGCACCAGTGCGGATGCGATCGCTTCAAGCATCCTGGATTTCATCCGGTGACGATCCAACCTGGCCGACCTGCACTGCCATGAGAGCACAGGCAATCGGGATATCAGCACTCCCGCCAACACTACCCACCACGTCACTCAATAAGGGGACGGAGGTAATTATCCTCATGTTACCTACGTGTCAGTCTGATTTAATTACCTCCGTCCCCTTTGCGCGCTTCGTGTCACATGGAGCGCGCGACGATCTCGCGCATGATCTCGTTGCTGCCGGCATAGATGCGCTGCGCGCGCA
>CAZMMO010000534.1:0-1094 GCA_964567365.1 uncultured Rhodanobacteraceae bacterium
CCCACGTCGGCCAGCAACGTGTTGCCTTTGGCCTGTGCGCCTTTCAGCAACAGGTCGTGACCGGCGGTGAGGCTCAAGGTGCCATCGGCGTCCACCGTGGTGATGGCGTGCGTGGTGCCGTTGCCGTGGGCGCGTGCCTTGCCGCCGTTGATTGACAGGAAGATGCCGGTGGTCTGGCCGATGCTGACGCCGATCTGGCCGCCGGCATGGGCGCCTGACTGCTTTTGCGTGTGCTGCTCGGTCTGGCTGACGAGGTTGATGTCGTGGCTGGCCGACAGGGCCACGTTGTCGCCCTTGATCTGGCTGCCGATGACGTTCAAGTCGCCGTCGGTGGCGGCGATGGCGATGTCGCCCTGGCTGCGGATGTGGCTGCCGTAAGCAACATCATCGTGGGTGTCGGCATGGCTGTTGGCGGTGCTGGCACCGAGGGCGATTTTCAGGCTGATGCCGGTGCCGCCCATGCCGCCCTTGTTGCCGGTACCGGCGTAGGCATCGACGGCCTTGTAGGTGTCGTACGCCTGATAAGCGGCTTGCGCCGCGTACAGGGCTTTGAGACGTTTGTCCTGCACTTGACCACCGCGCTTGGCCGAGCTGTAAGCACCGTAGGCGCCGTTGGCCATGGCACCGACGGCGCCACCAAGTCCGGCGGTAATGCCGGCCCGATGCATGCTGTAGTCCTGATGGCTGTCTTCGCTGCCCAGCGCCGCGTCGATGGTGACGTTTTTGCCGACGATGGCGGTGCCGGTCTGGCTGATCACATCCGAACCGGTGATGTGTACGTTATGGCCGGCGACCAAACTGACGGCGCCCAGGGTGCTGCCGATCAGGCTGCCCGCGTAGCTGACATCGGTCGCGTTGTCGCGCTGACGCGTCTTGGTGGTGCCGACCATGCCGACCAGTCCGTTGCGCTGGAAACCGTCCACACGATGTTTGTGCTGTTGTTTTTCGTCGTGTGTGTTGGCGGCGGCGTCAATGACCAGATCATGCCCGGCCGTCAGGGCCAGATCGTGCGTGGCGGCGATCTGGGTGCCCGTAGTGGTGAGGTCGTGACCGGCCGTGACGTTGACGGTGTCGCCGCTGAGCAGCGTGCCGGT
>CAZMMO010000535.1:0-1090 GCA_964567365.1 uncultured Rhodanobacteraceae bacterium
CACGCCGGCGCCGATCTGCGCGCACGAACCGACCGTGGCCCAGGTGTCGACCATGCTGCCGGCGCCGACGTGGGCGCCGATGTTGACGTAGCTGGGCATCAGCACCACGTCCTTGCCGATGTATGCGCCGCGGCGCACCAGCGCGCCCGGCACCACGCGCGCACCGAGGCCTTCCAGCTCGGCGTCGTCGCCGTGGGCGAAGCGCAGCGGCACCTTGTCGAAGGCCTGCGCCGAGCCGCCGTCGACCACGCGGTTGCCGTTGATGCGGAAATACAGCAGCACGGCCTTTTTCAGCCACTGGTTGACCCGCCAGCCGCCGTTGCCGTCGGGCTCGGCCACGCGCCGCTCGCCCGATTCGAGCAGGGCCAGCGCGGCCTCCACGGTCGGGCGGATGGCCTCCCGGTCGAGCTGGTCGCGGTGTTCGAAGGCGTGTTCGATATCAGCCTGGAGGTCTGCCATGGGTCGATGCTCGTGCTTGCAAAAAAGCCAAGGGTACATGCAAGCATCGGTTGTCGGGCATGAACATCGTGCACATGCACGCCCCATGATGCTCCATGACCCGTCTGTAGGAGCGCACCCGGGCGCGACAGCATCAGCGTCCAGTGGGTCTTGCGCCCGTCGCGCCCGGGTGCGCTCCTACGCGAAGGTGGGTCATGGGTGATGGCCTACCTGATGCTCGAGCGCCTTGCCCAGGGCTTTGCAGGCCGCGTCGGACAGCGGCCCGTCATCGGCGTCGCTGACCAGGAAGAAATCCTCGACCCGCTCGCCGAAGGTGGCGATGCGCGCGTCGTGCACGCGCACTCCGGTTTCCAGGAAAGCCTGGGCGGCCGAGGCCAGCAGGCCGGGACGGTCGCTGCATACCAGCGCCACCTGGGTCCGTCCCAGGCGGCTGTCTTCGGTGAAGCGCACGTGCGGCTGCATCTGGAAGTGGCGCAACTGGCGCGACAAGCCGCGCCGCGCCGGCCGCGTGCGGGTGGACCGCGCCAGCGCCCGGCGCAGGCGTTGGCGCAGGTGTTCGGCACGTTCCAGGCTGGCCGGCTCCTGGGTCTCCGATTCCAGCAACAGGAAGGTGTCCAGCGCCATGCCGGTG
>CAZMMO010000536.1:0-1085 GCA_964567365.1 uncultured Rhodanobacteraceae bacterium
GGGATTCGGGGTTTCTTTGGAAGTGGGTAGACTTCATGGCATGTAACCAGGAGCCACCACCATGACCCGCCCCGACCTCGCCCGACGTCGTGCCGCCTTCCGCGAATTGCATCGCGAAGGCTGTTTCCTGCTGCCCAATCCGTGGAATCCGGGGACGGCCAAATGGCTGGCGCAGGCCGGCTTCAAGGCCCTGGCCAGCACCAGTTCCGGGTACGCGTTTTCGCGTGGGCGGGCCGATGGCGAGGTCGGTGTGGACGAGGTGCTGGCGCACCTGCGCGAGCTGGTCGAGGCCACCGAGCTGCCGGTCAACGCCGACTTCGAGGATGGCCATGCGCGCGATCTGGACGGATTGGCCGCCAATGTGCGCCGTTGCATCGACACGGGCGTGGCCGGCTTGTCGATCGAGGACTCGACCGGCGACAGGGATCGCCCGTTGTACGACTTCGAGGAAGCGGTGGCACGCATGCGCACCGCGCGCCAGGCCATCGACGCCAGCGGCGAGGACGTGATGCTGGTCGGCCGCAGCGAGGGTTTCCTGGTCGGTCGGCCGGACCTGGAGGAGACCTTGCGCCGCCTGCGCGCCTACGCCGAAGCCGGCGCCGACTGCCTGTATGCGCCCGGCCTGTCCACGCGCGAGCAGATTGCCGCCGTGGTCGAGGCGGTATCGCCCAAACCGGTCAACGTATTGATGGGGCCGGCGGCGAAGCTGGGATTCGAGACGCTGGCGGAACTGGGGGTGCGCCGCATCAGCGTGGGCGGAGCGCTGGCGCTGTCCGCGTGGAGCGGGCTGGCCGGGGCCGCCGGGCCGTTGCGTGAGGGCCGTTTCGACGGTTTCGCCCACGCCGTGACGCACGGCGACCTGAACCAGTTGTTTGCCGCGCGCGAGTAAACCGGTCGGTGGGGCGGGTGTTCATTTTGATGGTGGGCAGTGCCCGCCGAAAATGACCATTGACGCCCCCAAAGCCTCATCTTTGCGGCGGCGTCCAGACACTCAGCTTTTTCGCCACCGCCACGTTCTTCAAGCGCACGTACTTGGGCAGGCCGTCGCGTCCCAGCGGCGGCGCGGCCTCGCCGCGGATCAGCGG
>CAZMMO010000537.1:0-1054 GCA_964567365.1 uncultured Rhodanobacteraceae bacterium
CCCGGATCGTGGGTGGCCGCACTCATCGCGGGGTGGTACAGCGCCCGGCGCAGGTACTTGTTGCCGTGCTTGGAGATGCGGGCGGCCTTGTGCACACTGGTGCCGGACTCGAACAGGCGCACGTCCAGGCCCGCATGGCTGGCACAGGCGCGGCTGGAGAGGGTCGGGGGTACGGTCACCAGCTCACTGAGGAGGGACACGGCGGCGGTATCGGCCACGCCCTTGATGGTCCGCAGGGACTGGAAGCGTACCCTGAGGTAGTCGTCGGCCTGGATCAGGGCGATCGCCTGGGCACGCACGCGCTTGATGCGCTGGTCGTTGGTGCGGATCTTGCGCTTGAGTTCGGTACGCAGGAAGGCCGGGCTGTCGGGGGTATGGAGCAAGGCATGCAGACGGTTGCGGTCGGCGGTGCCGGCCTCGGTCAGCTGGACCAGGAAACGCCCGTAGCTGCGCAGTTGGCGCCATGCCTTGGGCGGGGGTTCCCACGCCTGGAAGGGCATGCGCATCAAGCACTCCAGCAGCATCTGCGCATCGAGCTGGTCGGTTTTGCTGCGCTGATGGAGCGCCTTGGCGAAGTGGTGGGCCACACGTGGATTGATCACCATGACCTGCGCACCCAATTCGTACGCGATGATCGCCACGTCCAGGTAGTACACGCCGGTGGCCTCGACCAGCACCTGGAGGTGGGAGGTCTTTTTGAGGCAGCGCTTCAAGAAAGCGCGCAGTTGGGCGGGATCGTTGGTGACGCTGCCGTGCGCGTATTGATCGTTGATCCGGCTGGCCCAGGCATGTTTCTTCGCACCCACGTCCAAAGCCAGCCAGCCACGGTTGGAGGAACCTTTCATCATCTTCTCCCGTATGCAGTAGGATGTTTTCAGGTTCCCCGACCCCGCATCCTCGCGGCGCAGCCTTGTCACGCTGGCTCTTGGGCCCGGGACACTCTACGTGCTCGCGAAAGGGGCGGGGAGCCGCTCTACAAACGGGGTCAGTCAGAGCTGCCTCAAGGAGCGAACGGCTTCCCCGAAAACACGGATGAGGATAACGGCCTCACCCG
>CAZMMO010000538.1:0-1049 GCA_964567365.1 uncultured Rhodanobacteraceae bacterium
CCAGGCTCCTAGCGTTGGGTACCCTGTGGAAACTGGACCTTGTCCGGTTCCCGGTTCAGGGCCGGCAAAGCGCGTCGCAGGATGCGGTTGCGGCGGCCGGTGGTGTCCCCGGGTTCCACCGGATAGGTCACCACGGCCTCCAGCCAGGCATAGCTGTTCACCCGGAAATACACCGTGGCCGCAAGGTCCTCGTGCCGATTTTCGCGTTCGGGATAATGCCCGCGGAAGTCGTCGTCGGCGGCCTCGAGCAGGCAGGTTTCGACGAAGACGAGGTCGCTGGTGTAGGCAATCTGGATGGCGGTTTCGTTCCAGATGAAAGGCTGGAACGGACCGGAGTAATTGATGACCTCGGAGGTCAGGATGACGCTGTTGGGAAAATGCGTGATGCGGCCGCTGGCGTGGTCGTTGCCCAGGTAGTCGCCGCTGCACTCGCGGATGCGCGTGTCCAGGTAGCCGATCTCGATGACGTCGCCGCGCAGCTTGCCGAGCTGGATGCGGTCGCCGACGTGGTAGGGATGGCGGAAGATGATGTACAGCCAGCCGATGAACGAGGCGATCGGCGCCTGCAGCGCAAAGCCCAGGACCAGCGAGATGACGCCGAAGCTGACCGCCGCGGCGTAGAGGTTCTGGAACAGGAAGGAGATGCCGATGATGAGGATCAGCACCCAGGTCACCATGCGCGTCAGGCGCACCAGGTTGTAACGGATGCCCTCGCTGTTGCCGGAGCGGTCGATCAGCCGTTCCACCAGCTTGCCGAGCAGCATGACGACCATGATCGCGAACAGCGCGATGCTCAGCTTTTCCAGAAACGGCAGGTAATGGCGCCAGTACGAGGCGTTGTCCGGAATCAGCCCGGCCACCACGTCGAATTTCAGCACGTAATAAGCGGCCAGGAAAAACGCGGCCAGCACGGCGCTGGCAAGGATGCGGTAGCTCTTGTCTGACGTCATGTCGAATCTCCGGAACACCTCCCTCATGATACGAGACAGGTCCCCGCAACGCGGGAAACGGGTCAGCCGCGCCAGTTGGCGTGGGTGTCCCAGAAGGCG
>CAZMMO010000539.1:0-1048 GCA_964567365.1 uncultured Rhodanobacteraceae bacterium
GGCACGAACCCGAACACGCCGAGGCCTGGTTCGGATTGTCGAACCTCAACACGGTGCGTTTCGACGCCGCGGACGCGGCCTGCCTCGAGCGCGCCCTGGCCCGTCCGGGGCTGTCCGTCCGCGCCCGCGAACTGCTGGGCTTCACGTTTGCCAAGGCGCTGGAATGCCAGGGCGAGTACGCACGCGCCTTCGACGCCTTCGCGCGCGCTAACGCATCCCGGCGCCAGCGGATCTCCTGGGACGCCGTCGGAGAGCACGCGCAGATCGAGGCCATCCGGCAGGCGTATTCGCACCGGCCGCCGCCGGCTGCGGACACCACGCGCGGGCACGAAGCGCTGTTCATCGTCAGTCTGCCGCGCTCGGGGTCGACCCTGGTCGAGCAGATCCTGGCCTCGCACCCGCAGGTCGAGGCCGCCAACGAGATCCGCGACCTGGTGCAGGTGATCGACGATGAAGACCGCCGCCGTGGAGCCGAATTTCCCGCCTGGATCGACGCGGCCGAGGCCGCGGACTGGCAGCGCCTGGGCGAGGACTACCTTGCGCGCACCGCATCCTGGCGCACCAGCAGGCCGCGCTTCACCGACAAGAACCTGCTGAACTGGCCCCTCGTCGGCGCGATCCTGGACATGCTGCCGGCGGCGCGCGTGGTGGTGGTGCACCGCGATCCGGTGGAGGTCTGCCTGGGCTGCTTCCGGCAATGCCTCAGCGAAGCGCGCGGCTTTGCCTTCGACCTCGACGAAATGGCCGACTACTGCATCGACTTCCTGCGCCTGACGCGCTTCTGGCGGGACCGCTACCCCGGGCGTGTGACCGACCTCGAATACGAAACCCTGGTCGCCGATCCGGAACCGGAGATCCGCCGCCTGCTGGCATTCTGCGACCTGCCGTTCGCCCCCGCCTGCCTGGCCTTCCACCAGACTTCGCGCCCGGCCCTGAGCGGCCCCAGCGCGGCCCAGGTGCGCCAGCCGCTACGCCGCGACACCGCGCGCGGCGCCCGCTACGGCGACAAGCTGGACCGCCTGCGCCAGCGCCTGCGCGACGCCGGCAT
>CAZMMO010000540.1:0-1037 GCA_964567365.1 uncultured Rhodanobacteraceae bacterium
GCGCGCCAGTTGTCGTCGGACTGGTACGGCATGGTCTACGGCGGCCTGCTGGAAAGCATGTACGGCGGCGTGGGCGGCGAGGTGCTGTACCGGCCGTTCGACAGTCCCGTGGCCTGGAGCGCCAACGTCAACTGGGTGCGCCAGCGCGGCTTCAAGCAGCATTTCGGTTTCCGCGACTACCACATCGCCACCGGCCACGTGACCGCCTACGTCAAGACCGGCTTCCAGGACGTGCTGGCCACCGTGACCGCCGGGCGCTACCTGGCCGGAGACTGGGGCGGCACCCTGGGTCTGTCGCGCATCTTCAACAACGGCGTGCGCATGGGCATCTGGGCCACCTTCACCAATGTGTCGCGCGAGCAGTTCGGCGAGGGCAGTTTCGACAAGGGCTTTTACATCACCATCCCGTTCGACCTGATCCTGCCCAAATCGACGCGCAGCGAATCCACCTTCGTGTGGCGGCCGCTGATCCGCGACGGCGGCGCGATGCTGGCGCGGCACTACGACCTGTACGCCCTGACCTCCGGCCGCGATCCGCGCCTGTTCGACAAGAATTTCCGGATGATCACGCAATGACCCGCCCCGGTTCCGCCTCGAAGCGCGTCGCGTGGCGGCTCGTCCTTTTCGCGGTCCTGGTCGGACTGCTGTACGCGGGCCTGCGCAGCCACCCCGTGCCGGAGGCTTTCCACGAAGAGGACAAGCTCTACCACCTGCTGGGCTTTGCCGCCCTGGCCGCCTGCACGCGCCTGGCCTTTCCGCGGCGGGCGTGGTGGTGGCAGACACTGGCCATGCTGGCCATCGGCGCCGGCATCGAGCTGGCGCAAGCCCTGATGCCGGGACGGGTGGGCTCGGTCTGGGATTTCGCCTTCGACACCCTCGGCATCGCCATCGGCCTGGCCCTGTCCCGATGGCCAACCCTGCGCCGCCTCGGCGGCCCCTGATTCCGCCGCAGAACGGACATGGATGCCCTATTGTAGGAGCGCACCCGGGCGCGACAGCCTCACCGTTCCAATAAACCCTCACGCCAGTCGCGCCCA
>CAZMMO010000541.1:0-1037 GCA_964567365.1 uncultured Rhodanobacteraceae bacterium
TGCGTCTACCAATTCCGCCACTTCGGCGCGGGAGGCGAGTATGCCTGATTCAATGTATCCGGTCGAGTGACAGGGTGCGTTCGGCGCGCTGATACCAGGCCGCTTCCAGCGGATTGAACACCGAGCAGCAGGTCATGGGCGCGGAGTACACATGCAGGCTGACGGCCACTGACTGCTCGCTGGGATTGCGGATGGAATGGTATTCGTGCGGTGGGATCAGGCTTCCGGCCGAGCCGGATCCGGCCTGGATGGAGCTGACGGAATTGAGGCGGAAGCGGTCGCGGGACTGCTCCAGCAACTCGTACTGGGTGATCTCCAGGGCGCCGTGCCAGACACCTTCCACGCACCACATGCCGTGGTGGTCGTGGATGGGGGTGCCCTGGCCGGGGGGCCAGGTCATGGCCATTACCGAATAGCCATGTTTTTCGCTGCGGTACAGCTCGCGTCGGAAATAGTGTTCTCCGCTGCATTCGAACACGCACGGCGGAAGTTCGACGTTGCCCTGTTGCATCAGGCGGCACAAGGCGTGGCGCACGGCATCGGTGATGCCGGGGGTGGTGGGTTGTTCGAGCGCGCGGTCGAGGGCGCCGATCAACGCATGGCAGCCGGGAAATTCGGTAGCTAGCATGGAATAAACATATTCCATCGAGGAATGTTGCATCCAGTGTAGCAGCGTGTCCTGTAGGAGCGCACCCGGGCGCGACGGCGCCAACGTTCAATGAGCTTTGAGGCCGTCGCGCCCGGGTGCGCTCCTACAATGGGGGGGGCGGACGGTTTGGGGCGGCTGGCGTGAGGGTCATTGAAACGCTGAGGCTGTCGCGCCCGGGTGCGCTCCTACAGGGTGCGGAGAAAGCCGCCGATGGCGCGTCCGTAGTTGTCGATGTCGACCAGGAAGGCGTCATGGCCTTGCGGCGAGTTCAGGGCCACGAACTCGACTTCGGCGCCGGCTCGGCGCAGGCCCTCGGCGATCTGTTCCTGCTGCTCGAGCGGAAACAGGATGTCGGTGCTCACGCCGATGACCAGGGCCCGTTCGACGG
>CAZMMO010000542.1:0-1032 GCA_964567365.1 uncultured Rhodanobacteraceae bacterium
AAGGTGGAGGCGTTGAACTCGTGCTCGGCGTACAGGATCAGCGACTTGTCCAGCGAGTCGGCCTGCAGCTCGGTCGGCTCGGCGCCATGCAGCAGATGCAGGAAGTGCGCGGCGATGGTCTCGTCCTCGGTCTCGGTGTCGATGCGCTTGCCGTTGTGGCTGTAGTGGTACCAGTACAGCAGGAGGGAACCGAAGCAGGCCATCATGCGGTCGGCGATCTGACGCGCGCCGGTGACGTTGTGGTCGTCCTTTTCCGGCAGCACCGTACCCACCACCGAGCAGCCGGTGCGCAGCACGTCCATCGGATGGGTCGAGGCCGGCAACTGCTCGAGCACGGCCTTCACCGGCGCCGGCAGGCCGCGCATGCTCTGCAGTTTGGCGCGGTAGTTCTTCAGCTCGCTCCAGGTCGGCAGCACGCCGTGCACCAGCAGGTGCGCCACCGATTCGAAGCTGGACTTGGTGGCCAGGTCGTTGATGTCGTAGCCGCGGTAATGCAGGTCGTTGCCGCTGCGGCCGACCGTGCAGATGGCGGTGTTGCCGGCGGCAACGCCGGACAGGGCCACGGACTTCTTGGCTTTGGGCTTGGTGGTTTCGGTGGTATCGGTCATGATCCGTGCCTCTTCTGGGGTGTATTTCTTTCGCAGGAGCCCGCCTGCAGGCGACAGCCTCGATGCCTGATCGAGTTTCGAGGCCCATCGCGAGCAGGGCTCGCTCCTGCCGGCGAATCGAATCGTCAGCCGGACGGCTTGGTGCCGGCAAACAGTTCGTCCAGCTTGTCCTCGTAGGCATGGTAGCCGAGAAAATCGTACAGCTCCTCGCGCGTCTGCATCTGCGGTACACAGGCCTTCTGCGTACCGTCGCGGCGTACGGTTTCGTAGAAACCCAGCGCGGCCTTGTTCATGGCACGGTAGGCACCGCAACAATACAGCGCGATATCGACGTTGGCGCTCTTCAATTCCTCGACCGTGAAGAACGGCGTGGAGCCGAACTCGGTCAGGTTGGCCAGGATCGGCACCTTCACCGCGGCCTTGA
>CAZMMO010000543.1:0-1025 GCA_964567365.1 uncultured Rhodanobacteraceae bacterium
AGCGGCAGGTCGCGGCCAGCGAGACAGTGGCCGGTGCCGTGGAGGTGTCGGCATGAAGTATTGCGGGTCTCGGGACTCGGGACTCGGGACTCGGTGGATGGCCGAGGCCGCGAACTTGCGTGTGGCGGGTCCGTGGGCATCGCGTTCTCCGAAAAATTTCATCGAGCCTCACCGCGCTTTTTCCGAGTCCCGAGTCCCGGGTCCCGAGTCCCGTCCCGAGTCCCGAGTCCCGAGTCCCGAGTCCCGTGAACAACCCGTCCTCATCATGGCCGGCGGCACCGGCGGCCACATCTTCCCGGGCCTGGCCGTGGCCGAGGTATTGCGTGCGCGTGGCGTGCCGGTGGCGTGGCTGGGGGCCCGCGGCGGCATGGAAACCACGTTGGTGCCGCGGCACGACATTCCCTTGCACACGGTGGCGGTGGGCGGCCTGCGCGGCAAGAACCTGGCGACGCGCCTGCTCGGTCCGTTCAAGCTGTTGCGTGCGGTGTGGTCGGCGATCGGCATCGTGCGCGCGGTCGATCCGCATAGCGTGCTGTCGATGGGCGGCTACGCCGCCGGTCCGGGCGGCCTGGCGGCGTGGCTGCTGCGGCGGCCGCTGCTGGTGCACGAGCAGAACCGCGTGCCGGGCGTCACCAATACCTGGCTGGCGAAGATGGCGCGCAAGGTGCTGGCCGGTTTTGCCGATGCCTTTGCTCCCTCGGTACATGCCGAATGGGTCGGCAATCCGGTGCGCGCGGACATTGCCGCCCTGCCGGTTCCCGCGCAGCGCTTCGCCAATCGTGCCGGGCGCCTGCGCCTGCTGGTGCTGGGTGGCAGCCTGGGCGCACGCGCGCTCAACCAGCGCGTGCCGCAGGCCCTGGCGGGGCTGGCGGCCGATGCGCGTCCCGAGGTCTGGCATCAGTGCGGTCGGCGTGGCGCGGACGAGGCCCGCGCGGCCTATGCCGAAGCCGGCGTGCAGGCGCGCATCGAGCCTTTCATCGACGACATGGCCGCGGCCTACGCCTGGGCCGACCTGGTGGTATGCC
>CAZMMO010000544.1:0-1022 GCA_964567365.1 uncultured Rhodanobacteraceae bacterium
TCCACCGCAAGATCGGCATGAGCGGCGGCCTGTTCACCAACATCCTGCTGCGCGAGACCGGGCTGGACATCACCGAGGAGCGCGTGCAGCGCCTGCGCGTGCACCATGCCGAGGCCTATGCGCGGCAGTCCGCCGACATCCGTCCCCTGCCCGGCGCGCGCGAATTGCTGAAGTACCTCACCGCGCACGAATTGCCGTGGGCCGTGGCCACCAGCGGGCGCATGGAAACCGCGGCGCACAATCTCGCCGCGCTCGGCGTGGATCCGGAGCGCGTGCCGGTGGTGACGCGCGACCAGGTGCGTTATGCCAAGCCCGATCCGGACCTGTTCCTGGAGGCGGCGCAGCGCCTGGGCGTGGACATCGGCCATGCCCTGGTCATCGGCGACAGCATCTGGGACATGCTGGCCGCGCGGCGCGCCCGCACCCTGGGCGTGGGCCTGCTGTCGGGCGGTTACGGCACCGGCGAGCTGCAGCAGGCGGGCGCATTCCGCGTCTACGAGGACCCGGCCGACCTGCTCCGCCACGTGGACGAGGTGGCCGGGCGGCGCTGACGATCCGCCCGCCGGCCCGGCCTTCATCCGTGGTTTAGCCTGCCGCGGCGGTGACGCGTTAGGCTGGGATGCCCCTGCCACAGGTACGAGACATGCGTCCTTTGCCCGTGTTTTCCCTTGCGCTGGCCGTGGCGCTCGCGGCCTGTTCCTCGCCGGCGCCGCCGGATCATTCCGCACCGTCCGCCGCCGCCACGACGGCCGCGGCACCGGCCGACGCCCGGTTGGGTTCGCCGGCCTGGTATGCATGGGTCGGCCGCAGCCTGGGCGTCGTCGATGACCAGGGCCACGGGCCCGACCCCGGATCGGACGAGTGGAACCGGGCCGTGCAGCGCAAGCTGGGCCAGGAGGCACCGACCTCCAGGCCGGGTTCGCCACAGTGGCAGCAATCGGTGGACGCCCTGCTGCGCGCGCGCCTGCCCGCCGCCGCCGCGACGACGCATTGACCGCACACCGCGTTTTGCCCCGGCACGC
>CAZMMO010000545.1:0-1003 GCA_964567365.1 uncultured Rhodanobacteraceae bacterium
GTCGTCACGGATGGCGAAAATCGACAGGTTCGAGGGATACATCGATGATGTCGACATTACATAGGTTTATGTCGATTTCCAACATATAAATCGACATGATTGAGGCACATGTTCATGAAAACGATATTTGTCGACATCACTTCGCGCTACTTCTCCTGCAGGAGCGTTGGACTAGCCGTTGACTCCGTGCCTTTCCGTTTATCAAACGCTTGAAACGGTCACTCTGGGTGAGCATTCCGCCATGCCGGTAAACTTGGGTGGTGGCCGGACAAGCGGCCTTGGGGCACTACAGGGGCAAGCATGAAGGAAGACCATCTCGAATCCGCGTGCATGGACTGGCTGGCGCAGTTGGGCTGGACCTGCCTGCACGGTGACGAGGTGTCGCCGGGCGGCATGCAGTGCGATCGCGCCCGGTATGCCGACGTGGTGTTGGCGTCGCGTTTGCGTGAAGCGGCGGTGCGCCTCAACCCGGGCCTGACGGCGGCGGAAATCGACGAGGCCGTGGACAAGCTGTCCGGCTACGGCGCGCAGTCGCTGGTGGACGGCAACAAGGAGGTTTACGACTGGCTGCGCAACGGCGTGCCGGTGCAGCGCATCGAGGCGGACGGCACGCGCGCGGTGTTGCGCGTGCGGGTGATCGACTTCGACGGCGACAACGATTTGCTGGCGGTGCGGCAGTTCACTGTGCACGGGTTGGCAATGGTGTCAGGGGCGAATGGCACTTACTTAAGTACGAAACCCTCAAGTTCCGTCATTCCCGCGAAAGCGGGAATCCAGGGTTCCTGGGCATTCCTTGCCCGCGTGAAGGCACTGGATCCCCGCTTTCGCGGGGATGACGGCGCTAAAGTAAGTCCATTCGTGTCAGGGGCAATCAGGCTTTAGTCCTCCTCGGGTTGTGGGGAGTTGCCGAGGCTCAGTTCGGACGTATCCAGCTTGAATTCCTTATCAATATCCAGTTTCTTGAGAATAGCTGGCAACACTTGGTGGATGACGCGCATGCCGA